>QMNH01000039.1 GCA_003647675.1 Candidatus Falkowiibacteriota bacterium
CTCTTAGTGGCTCTTTGACAATTTAATAATTTTAAGCAAAGGAGATTTGTCATGGCAAATTTAGAATTAAGCATAGTGTTGGCTAAAGATAATTATGTAGTCCAATCTGGAAAATCAACATATATCCAGGCAATCGTTAAGGGCTGGATCAAGCCAAAAGAAAAAATTTTGTTATGGTCTGCCGAAAAAGGTTCGGTTGACAAAAACGGCAAATATATAGCGCCGGTCGTAAATGAGGATGATGTTGATGTGGTTACGGTCTGCTGCGCAGAAGATAGGGCAGTTGAAGAAAGTATAGGAATACAAATTGTCTTTACGGAAAGCACGGATGAATTTGTGCAAATTGGTGAAATAAAACCAATCGGGTTAAACGGACGATATGCAATAAATATTCAATGTCTTAACAAAAAACAATTCGGGCATAAATGTTCTATTATTATCACCGATTACGATCAAGAAGCCGAAACAATATTACCGGACGCAACTTATACAAAAGAACCAAGCGACAGCGAATCAAAACCAGCACCTGGAGTAATTCCAATTAGAAAATGGAGCGAATTTCAAATTCAGGTAAAAACATCAAAAATGGGCTTTGTTTCAATTCACTTAAAGCCTTTTACGGAAAAAATCAGAAAACTTCACGTAAGAATAAAAGGTTCAACAATTGACCGGGAAATAATTCTTAAAGGTCCGAAGCCAAAAATTGAACTAAAAAAAGGAGCTGGTTTCTGGGCTAACGCATTACAAATATAAGGAGATTTATCATGAAATACAAAAATATAATTGTATTTACGGTGTTTGTTCTATTTATTGCATTTATCGCAAGCTTATTTAACATTTTTGTTGGTTTTGCAATAATTTTTGCAATTACAGGAATTTCGGCATTTATCTATGTTGAAAAGAATAACTTATTAAAAAAATATAAGGATTATATAGGTTTAGTTATTGCTCATGTAGGTGGCAATAACAATTACCGGCTGGCTATAATGGCAACTCTGACGTTAATGTGTTTTTTTATCGCCATTAAAACTGGTCCTGGTAAACCGGTATTAATTACTGCCTATCATGATCTTACTGAAGAAATTGACCAACAATTAGACAAACAACAAACTGAATCTCTGGAGTCGGCAAATAAAAAAATATATAAATTCTTTTGGGGCGAAGAAAAAACCAATGAAAAATTCAGTGCAGCACCAAATGATAATACCGATAAAAGAGGAGGATGGTTTTGGTGGAAACTTTCTTTTATGTATTTATTTTTTACTATAATTTATATCATTCCGGCGTTTAGTGATGAAATACTAGATTTTATTAATGATATTATTATTCGTATAAAAAACATGAAAGATGAAATAAAATTAAAACTTCCGCCAGAGCCGGCCACACCAGGAGCTACAGTTACCGGGACAGTAAAAACAACGCCTTTTTCCGGTTCAAAAATAGGCTGGTTCGGAAGATTATATGGCTCTGATCTGGCTTCAGAATTTACTATCAGGCTTTTGCAAGGGGTTGCGAAACTTTTCAGTAAAATATAGAAAAGGAGGTAAGAATGAAAACTGATATTAAAAGTATTGGCCTTATGTTACTGTTTGCGATATTATTCGCGGTAACATTAAGAATACTGATGCCTATTCCCATAGTCTCTTTAATAGCATTTATTATTTTTATGCTATTACTTGAAATTTCTTTCCAAGTTTTTGAAAAAGAAAGTGCAATAAAAAGAGGCTTCTCAAAAATAAAGGTATTTGCCGTCGGAATTATTCTTTATTTAGGCTTAAGAATTATATTCGGACATTTATTCGGCATGCCGCTGGTTGATGCAGTTGACGAAACAAATAAAATCGGGTTTTTTAACTTTCTGATAAGCAAAAAACTGCCCGAAAATATTGTCCTGGAAATTGCATTTATGCTTCCGGCGCTTGGCCTTACTTACTGGTTTGTTACTGGCGGAAAAAGAGCTAGAGGCTTTTTGTGGACAATGTCGTTTATTCTGTTTATGGTAATACTTTGGCAAATAAAACAACCTGGCCACAATCTGGCAATGGAACGCTTCGCTAAAGCAACTATCGGGCATCATGCCAGTAAACTGCAAATGGAATCCTTTATTAAGGAAACTGAAGCGGCCACTACCTGGGTGGGTCTCGGAGATGTACCGATTAACGCGGTATATGATATTGAGTATAATCAAGAGGGTGAAGTTAAATTTTTAAAAACAATTAAAACATTTAACGGCAAACCGATCTATGATATACTCAGCCCTCACACAGTTGTCCAAATGGCTGATCCGAACCAGAAACCGCTCATCTATAAAGGGCAAAATTTTATCCAGATCAAACTGCCGGATGAAACCGGAAATTTTGTCCATAGCAGAAAAGTCCATATTCCTGCTTCCTATGTCACGCTTGAAAAAGGTTGGCCAAAGGGTATGAAGGCAGGCCAAAACCAAAAAGACTACATCGAATGCGGTCTTGGTCCCTCTCCGTCTTATATACTTAAACCAGGAGAATTTTCGCCTTTCTTAAGGGGTCAAAATAACGCTAATCAAATATTCCAAAGTAAATACGGTAAATACAAAGTTTGCTTTCGGAATAATAAATGTTATTCTCCAAATAATACCCCGACTCACAGCCTCTCTGATTTTAGATTTCAGGGAATTACTAACTGTGATGTTAGAGCGTTCTTTGAATTATAATCATTCAACGGGAGAACAATATCACTATTGTTCTCCCGTTTTTACTATCTAATATTTTTATTATTTAAAAACTAACATTAGTAATAACAATTGACATTTAAATAAAATAATGTATACTATACACAAGAAATTACCATGTCCTTTTAAAACCATCAATCTCCAAAACAAATAAAAAAAGAGGTGATAATCATGAAAAGAAAAAAAACGGTAATATTAATTGCGCTAACCGTAAGTATGTTTTTATTGACAATGCCAACAATTGCTTTTTCTAAAAGTGCGGAAAAATTAATCAAGAATGCGGTTTTACTTAGTAAAAAGGGCTCTAAAATGGAGGCTAGGGGCGTATTTGCCAAAGCAAAAAATCAAATAATTGAGGAATTATCTAAAAACCCCAATAATATTGAGGCTAATTACGCGTCTGCCCTTTACCAATTTTATTCCGGTAATCTTGAATCTGCCAATAATCGTTTTGAGCTGGTTTATACCTTGAGCCAGGGGAAAAAGGGGAAAGAAATATTTAACTTTTACCAAAAAGAAAGCCAGGAAGCAATGTTAAATCATAATTGGAAGCGATACATTAATCTCTCGGTTGCTTCTTACAAGTTTATCCATGACTCTTCGCGCAAAAAATTGGCGGCAAATAATTTTTATACGCTTGGAAAAAACTGGCTTAACAAAGGTGAATACCATATTGCCAAAAAATATTTTATTGCCGCCAAAACACTTGACGCAAGTTATTCCAGTAAAAACGCGAATGCTTTTATACAATCAGCCAATTCTCAAAATTCAGCTAATGCCAAATTAATTCTTTTATCTAAAGCTCTAGAAATGGATACTAGTCTGGAAAAAGAAATAACTCAAAAAACCGGCCTTTATTTAAAAAAAAATAAAATTAAAAAGGCCCAAATCACCAAAGAATTAAATCAATTTCCCGGAAAAATTATTCCTATTATATCAAAAATTGCCTGGCCCCCGGACTACATTGAATGTGGTCTCGGTCCTTCACGGTCTTTTATTCTTAAGCCAGGAGAATTTTCACCTTATTTAAAGGGTCAAAAAAACGCTAATCAAATATTCCAAAGTAAATATGGTAAATACAAAGTTTGCTTTCGAAATGGTAAGTGTTACTCTCCTGATAAAGTTCCTGCTTATAGCCTTTCTGACTTTAGATTTCAAGGAATTACCAACTGTGATGTTAGGGCGTTTTTTAAACAATAATTGCTGAACGGGAAAACAATAATAATATTGTTTTCCCGTTTTTTTCTTGTTTTTGCTTTATTTATATTAATATATATGATAAAATTAAATTATCAAATATTTACTAAATCTATATGAAAAAAAAATTTTCACTAATTTTAATAATAATCATATTTTTTGTAATATTATTAAATGTGTCTTTTGTAGACGCTACGGAGTACAATGCAGACGGTTCTATTAAAAAATCTTCGAGTCCCGTTGAACTTAAAAACCCCCTCGGAGGCACTGGCCCTGCCGATGTAAATAAGGTTATTGGCCAGGTCATAAACGGAGTTTTAGGCATAGTCGGGTCTTTGGCCTTATTAATGTTTATCTACGGCGGTTTTACCTGGATGACCGCGGCCGGAAGCAGTGAAAAAGTGACTAAAGGCAAAGATATACTGGTTTGGGCTGTAGTTGGGCTAATTGTCATATTTATGTCTTATGCCTTTGTGCGCCTAATTCTAGTAGACATACTGAAAGGAAGCGCAAGCGGATAAACAACAATTTTATACACAACTTATATAAAAACAAAAAAAAGACGGTAAAACCGTCTTTTTTGTTTAAATCCGAAACAAAACAAAATCCGAAATTCGAATATCGTGCTTATTCCATAAGCATCGCCGCTCCAATCGCCCCGGCATATTCGCCTAATTTTGATTTTAAAAACTTAATTTTTTTTCTGGTTTCGGATGATTCAATATGCTGGCGCATTACCTTTTTAACTTTTGATAAAAATAAATCGCTTGATTCCACCACCCCGCCGCCGATTATTATCGCCTCCGGATCTATTAAATTAACAATATTGGCCAAAGCCAAACCTAAAATATTTCCCAATTCCTGAAAAGTTTTTTCTGCTAAAACATCGCCGCGGTAGGCCTCCTCCGCTATTGAAGAAGGATTGCCTTGGGTTAATTTATGGTAAGCTTCCTCCAGCCCAATCTCATTGCTAAAATCTATTATCATCTCCCCCGGCTCGCCGCCGCCGCCAGTGGCTCCGCCGTAAACATCATTATTAATCCACCAACCGCCGCCAATCCCAGTGCCAACCGTAAAACCGTAAATATTTTTAAATTTTTTCCCGGCACCTAGTCTTGCTTCAGCCTTAATAAAACAATTCACGTCATTATCCATTAAAACCGGCATTCCGATTTTTTCCGCCAGCTTATCGGCAATATTTTCCTTGTTTACAATTGTTAAATTCGGCGAATTCAGCACCTGCCGCCGGCTTGAATCAAGTACCCCGGCCATGCCCAAACCGATGCCTTTAATTTTAACTTTGTCTTCTTTCGCTTTCTCCTGCAATGGCTCTATAAGAGCATTCATCATTATCATAAATTTCTCTAAATTATCTTTCGGGGTTGCCAAAGAATAATCAGCCACAACTTTTTCACCGTTAAATAAAACTGCTTTCATGTTTGTCCCTCCTATATCTATACCGATGGTATATTGTTTTATTTTCTTACTCATAGGAAATTATAATAAATTATAATAAATATTTAATTAAATAAAATCCGTGCTTCTTCCCACAACCCCCCGTCCCCATTAACTTCCCGCTCCCAATACCACCACTCTACTCCCCAAAGGTAGAATTCACTAAAACCGGTCTTGGAAGAAAATTCTATAATTTCTTTGAATTTTTCCAAATTCATGGTCTTCTCCCTTTCTTCTTTGCTTAAATTTTGAAACGGTTCCGGTCCCCAAGGCTCGGCCTGCAATTCAATCACAATCCATTTTTCCGGCCGGGTAAAAAAACGGGTAATATTTTTCTTAAACCTAAAAAAACCCGGCTCAAGCGGATAATGAATATAGCGTTCCAGCTGTTTTGAATAAGTATCGCGGAACATGGTAGTGCCAAAAATATCAGCCCGCTTCGCGGCCGGCACCCAGACCGACAACTCGCCTGAATCCGTCATTATAATCGGGCGCGCGTCAAGCATCTTTACCAGCCTTATTTCATTATCCAATAATTCCTTATCCGGCACCGGACATTCCCCAAAATGGGGCAAAAAAGGCTCATTTTCCACCTGCCAGGCGATAATATTGGTATTTTCCTTATAATGGCCGATTACCGCCGTAATATAGCTTAATAGCTCTTCGTCTTTGGTGTTTTTATCCAACTTTTCTACCCACTCCGGATAATGGCATTCAGGCCAACGCGGCAAACGATAGCCAACGGCTAAAATAATTTCAGCGCCGGCATAGCTGGCTTGCTTTACCTGCCAATCTAAATCACTCCAATCAAATTTATTATTTTCCGGTTCAATTTCGTCCCAATAAGCGGATAGCCTAATTTTTTTTACTTCCAAATCGTCAAACAACGCCTTATACATCTCCTGCCAATCAAGCCCCAAATCTTCAGCCTGTTTTTTTGAAAACGTCACACCGTAGCTTAATTCTTTTTTATTGAATATATAATCCCGGCTTAATAAAAAAATAATAAACAAAAAAACAATCAAAACAATAAAAAATATCTTAAAACGCTTTAATATTTTAAACATAAAAAAGTATATCCGAATTTTTATTATTTTCTACTCATATGAATTAGGGTTGCATAACCAGCTTTCAGCGCCAGTAGCGATATCCAGCACGCACTCGCCGATATACATTACCAGCAAATGGGATAAAATTATAATAATAAACCCGATTATAGCCGATTTTATCATCGACTTAGCTTCTTTAACTTTATCGTCATTACCGCCCGAGGTCATCCATTTAAATCCGGCCAGCATCATCAAAATCAGCATAATTATACCCAGAAAAGTTAAAAAAACCTTTATTACATAAATCACTATCACTCTAACGTCTCTCGCATCGCCGCTGGCTTCGCCAAAAGGCCGGCCCATTTCAGTTTTTCCTATTTGCCGGTCCCATAAACTGCTGGCCGCGCTGGCGTCCAAAGCGCTTAAAATAAAGCCCGAATAAGTTAAAAATAACAAGAAAAAAAATAAAACTCCAATTAAATGCTTTTTAGTAATTTTCATATTGTTTGTGATATAATGATAAATATTAATATTTAAGCACGAAATTCGAATATCGAAATCCGAAACAAGCACGAAATTCAAAACCCAAATGACAAAAACAATTGTTTTGAATTTTGGATTTATTAAATTTGAATTTGTTTAGTATTTCGATATTCGTATTTCGGATTTTATATAATTTCAAATTTTATTTAATCGCTATACTACTATTATACCTAATTTCAGCTTAAACGACAATTTATGAGGTTATCCACTAAAATCGCATACAATACTATTGTCCAGTTCGCGTCAAAGATAATCTCTACCGCTCTGGGGCTTATAGCCATAGCTTTAACGGCCCGTTATCTGGGCCAGATTGGTTTTGGGGAATATACTACGGCTTTTACTTTTATTTCCTTTTTCGCGATTGCCGCCGACCTGGGCTTAACCTTAATTACCGTACAGCTTATCAGTCCCAAAGAGGCTGATCAGGATAAAATACTGGGCAATTTGCTGGCTCTGCGGCTGGTTTCGGCAATAATATTTCTCGGTTTGGCCCCTTTATCTGTTTTATTTTTCCCATATAGCGCTGAGATAAAAATCGCGGTAGCAATATTGGCATTTTCTTTTTTATTCACGTCCTTAAACCAAATCTTGGTCGGTCTTTTCCAAAAGCATTTGCGCATGGATAAAGTGTCAATTGCCGAAGTCGCGAGCCGGCTAGTATTAATCGCCGCTACTTTCTGGGCAATTAAAGCGGATAAAGGATTGGGTGGAATTATGACGGCCGCGGTCCTGTCAAGCGTGGCCAGTTTTATAATACATTATATTTTTTCTTTTAATTTCGCGAGCATAAAACTGCGTTTTGATTTTTCTTATTGGAAAAAAATTATTTCCCGTTCCTGGCCCCTGGCCATAACCATAGTCTTTAATTTAATTTATTTAAAAACAGATACCCTGCTTCTTTCTATAATCAAAAGGCCGAGCAAAATCGGGATCATGGCTGAAGTCGGAATCTATGGCGCGGCCTATAAAGTAATCGACGTTTTAATAACCTTTCCTTTTATGTTTGCCGGCATTATTCTGCCGATACTTACCACGCGCTGGGCCGAGGGCCGCGAAGCTGATTTTAAAAAAGTCTTACAAAAATCTTTTGATGTTATGGCCATGCTGGCAATTCCACTCATAATCGGCACCCAATTTGTCGCAAAAGATATAATGGCTTTGGTTGCCGGCGAAGAATTTGGGGCTTCCGGCCCTGTTCTTAGAATCTTAATCGGAGCCGCCGCCCTGATCTTTCTGGGCGTAATGTTTTCCCATGCCATAATCGCCATCAATAAACAGCGCCAAATAATCTGGGCTTATATTTTTACCGCTGTCAGTTCAGTCGTCGGCTATATTATTATTATTCCCTATTA
>QMNH01000040.1 GCA_003647675.1 Candidatus Falkowiibacteriota bacterium
TTATGTTAAAAATTTTGGTTTTGGTGAAAAAACCGGCATTGAACTGGAAACAGAAGGCAACGGCAATATTGTTAGCTTACTAAGAAAAAGCATCAGACCGGTTGAAGCCGCTACCGCTACATTCGGCCAGGGAATTACCGTTACGTCCCTGCAGATGATAACGGCCTATGGCGCTATTGCTAATGGCGGGATATTAATGAAGCCTTATTTGGTCTCTGGGATAGTATCGCCGGACGGAGAAAAGCAGATTACCCAGCCAAAACAGGTACGGAGGGTAATCTCGGAAAAAGCTGCGGTTTTGCTGTCAGGCATGATGGTGAACGTGGTTGACGGCGGTCACGCTATCCGGGCAGGCGTTAAAGGCTATTACGTGGCCGGTAAAACCGGCACGGCTCAAGTCGCGGATAAGGAAAAAAGAGGATACGGCGACAGGACAATCCATACTTTTGTCGGTTTTGCTCCGGTTGAGGATCCGAAATTTGTTATTTTAGTAAAACTGGACGATCCGAAAGATGTTCTTTTCGGAGCTTCATCGGCGGCTCCGCTATTTGGCGAAATCGCGGAATTTATATTAAACTATTATCAGGTACCCAAAGAACGTTAATTTGAATACTTATTTTATGCACTTTTTAATAAAGATTGAATATACAATCATTAAAAGCGTAATAATTTTGAATTTTGAATTTAAAATGAATGTATTAATTTCGAATTTTTAAACATTAAATCATTTAAAATTTATTCAAAATTCAAAATTGGAAATTAAAAATTAAGCCATATTTATTGTAATTATAGGAATATTATGTATATTGTAAAAATAATAAAACATACGTAAGATGAATTATTTATATGAAAAAAATTGTTGAGTTAATACTAAAATTTTTAGCAAAATTAATATTAGGCAAATATAAGCCGGAAATTATTGGAATTACCGGCAGTGTTGGTAAAACCGGCACAAAAGAGGCGGTGTATACTGTTCTAAGATCAAAATTCAATGTCAGGCGCAATATAAAGAATTATAATAATGAAATAGGCTTGCCTTTAACAATTATTGGCGCTGAAACGGTCGGTCGGTCAATTATAGGTTGGTTAATAGTGTTTTTTAAAGGTTTGAAATTGATTATTTTTACAGACTGCGAATATCCCAAGATTTTAGTATTAGAAATGGGAGTTGATAAACCGGGCGATATGAATTATTTAAATAGCATAGTAAAATGCAAGATTGGAATAGCCACAGCAATCGGGTCGGTTCACGCGGAGAATTTTGGCACTACTCTGAAGTTGTACAAGGAAAAAACCGAGTTAATAAAAAGTATAGATAATTCCGGCTGGTCAATATTAAATTATGATGATGAAAAAACGCGCGCGATGAAGAGCGCGAGCAAAGCCAAGGTTATTACTTACGGGCTAGACGATAAAGCAGATATAAGGGCGGCTGAAATTAAATTTAATTTTTTCGGTAAAGAAGATAGCGAAATACAAGGTATAAGTTTTAAATTAAAATACAAAAAATTAACATCGTTTGTATCGCTAAAAAATGTATTAGGCACTGGCGCGGTTTATTCCGCATTAGCCGCTTCGGCCGCGGGTATTTTTTATAAAATGGATTTATCGGAGATTTCCAAAGCGCTTCTAAATTACAAATCGCCGAAAGGCAGAATGAATTTAATAAAAGGCATAAAGCATACGATGATAATTGATGATTCATATAATGCTGAACCAAAATCTACCATGTCGGCTTTGGGGGCTATGAAAATAATACCGGTGGAGGAAGGAAGAAGAAAATTCGCTGTATTGGGCGACATGCTTGAACTTGGTAGCTACAGCGAATCCGGTCATAGGGAGGTTGGAAAATACGCGGTAAAGTACTTAATTGATAAGTTGATTTTAGTGGGTGAGCGCGCGCGCGATATCGGGCATGGCGCCGAGGAAGCTGGCATGAAAGTCGATAATATTTTTCATTTTGATAATTCTCGGGCGGCCGGAAAATTTGTCCAGGAAAGAATAAAAGAGGGAGATTTGATTTTGGTTAAAGGTTCGCAAGGTATGCGAATGGAAAAAATAGTAAAAGAAATAATGGCCGAACCGCTTAATGCGGAAAAATTGTTGGTTAGACAAGATAAGAACTGGTTAAGAAAATAACAATTAACATTTAACAATTAACAATTAACATTCTTCTTATTGGATGTATTTGCAGAAATAGCAAGTAATATGTTAATATATTGTATAATTTAATTTATTTATTTTTTAAAAGTTGAGGGGTTTGATTATTATGATATATAAAAATATACTGCAAACTATCGGTAATACGCCGCTGGTTAGAATAAACAAATTAAATTTTAATAAAAAGGTAAATATATTTGCTAAAGTTGAAGGGGTTAATCCGGGCGGATCAATCAAGGATCGTATCGCTTTAAAGATGATAGAGCAGGCAGAGGCTGGCGGTGAGCTTGATAAAAGCCGGATAATAATTGAAGCCACCTCCGGGAATACCGGCATTGCTCTTTCTATGATTGGGGCGGTTAAGGGCTACAAGGTTGAAATTGTAATGAGTGAAGCGGTTTCTATTGAACGGCAAAAAATGATAAAAGCTTTTGGCGCGGAAATTATATTAACTGACGGCGCCAAAGGCACAGACGGCGCAATTATTAAAGTACGGGAGTTAATAAAAGATAATCCGGATAAATATTACCATACCGATCAGTTTTCCAATCAAAGCAATAAAGCGGCTCATTATGAAAATACCGCGCAGGAAATATGGAAACAAACTAATGGCGAAGTTGATTATTTTGTGGCCGCTATTGGCACTTCCGGTACCTTAATGGGGGTGGGGGAATATTTAAAGAAATATAATCCAAAAGTAAAAATTGTCAGCGCCGAGCCGGTTGAAGGCCATTATATCCAGGGATTGAAGAATATGGGAGAGGCTATTGTGCCGGCGATTTATGATAAAAGCAAGTTGGATGATATAATAATGATAGACACCAAAGAGGCTTATGAAACGGCGCGGTTGATTGCCAGTGAAGAAGGGATTTTTGCGGGAATGAGTTCGGGCGCGGCCATGCTTGCCGCCCTAAAGATAGCCAACAAAATTTCATCAGGAAATATTGTTACAATTTTTCCGGATCGAGGGGAGAAGTATTTGAGTACGGATTTGTTTAATTCATAACGAAAGCACTCAAGGTGCTACGAAACCTATGGTTTCGTAGCACCTTGAGTGCTAGCAAATGTAAACTGTAAATATGAATAAAATAATTTTTTACAATACATTAAGTAGGAAAAAAGAAGAATTTGCACCGACTAAGAAAGGCGAAGTCGGTTTATATACCTGTGGGCCGACCGTGTATAATTTTGCCCATATCGGCAATTTGCGGGCATATATTTTTGAGGATATTTTAAGGCGGGTTTTAGAGTATAATGGCTACAAGGTCAGACATGTGATGAATATTACCGATGTCGGGCATTTGACCGGCGATCGGGATATGGGCGAGGATAAGTTGGAAAAAGGCGCTAAGCGCGAAGGTAAGACAGCATGGGAGATTGCTGAATTTTATACCAAAGCTTTTTTGGCAGACATGAGAAAGCTAAACATTAAAGCGCCGTCCGATAAATATATGCCTCGAGCGACGGATTATATAGCTGAACAGATAGAACTTGTTAAAATATTGGAAAAAAAAGGCTTTACTTATAAGATTAGTGATGGAATTTATTATAATACTTCTAAGTTCAAGGATTACACCAAGCTTAACCATAAGGATCTAGAAACCTTAAAAGAAGGTGCGCGGGTGGAAAAGAACGTGGAAAAAAAGAACGCGACGGATTTTGCATTATGGAAATTTTCACCGGCAAATACAAAAAGACAGATGGAATGGGATAGTCCTTGGGGAATCGGATTTCCGGGATGGCATATTGAATGTTCAGCCATGAGCGCGGCTTTACTTGGGAATCAGCTTGATATCCATTGCGGCGGAATTGATCATATTGACGTTCATCACACGAACGAAATCGCGCAGTCAGAAGCCGCCACCGGCAAGCCGTTTTTTAATTATTGGATGCATGGCGCGTTTTTAAATATAGAAGGCGGAAAGAAGATGGCGAAATCAGAAGAAAATTTTTTAACGCTGGAAAATGCTTTTCTAAAAAAAGGAATTGATCCGCTGGTTTACAGGTTTGCCGTCCTACAAACCCATTACCGGAAACCAATGGAGTATTCAGAGAAGATAATGTTAAACGCGGCCAAAGGTTTTGAGCATTTAAAAAATCAGGTGCGGGAACTGGGAAAAATTAAAAATGAACAATTAAAAATTAAAGATAAATATAAAGGCATGTTTATTAAAGCGATAAATGATGATTTGAACATGCCGCGAGCACTGGCCGTTACTCAGGAGATGCTAAAATCTGATTTGTCCAAACCTGATAAATTGGCTGTAATATTAGATTTTGACAAAGTGTTTGGTTTGAATTTGTCTGAAGCCGGAAAAAAATCTGAATTACCAAAAAATATCCAAGAATTAGTTAATAAAAGGTACAAGGCGCGCGAAAATAAAAATTGGGAAGAATCAGATAGGTTACGCGAGGAAATTGAAAAATTAGGATATATCGTTGAAGATATTAAGAATGAAACGCGAATATATAAAAAATAAAACTAAGAAAAAAAAGGGGGTCTAAATGACATTAGAAAACATTGTTTTAAAAGCAGTAATGAGTATGAAGACAGAATTGTTAACAGTAACAGGGATGTTCGCAGCTCTGATAGCATTTATTCCAATATTGTTTTTATTTTTAATCAAAAAAAAATAATTAAATTGGATATTCTTAAAGGAAATTTAAAAGGCTCTAAATTAAATAAATTTAGAGCTTAAATTTTATGCAAAATTTTTGGAAAAAATTAATTAAACCAACTTACGTTTTGGCGCCGATGGCCGGAGTGGCGGACTCAGCTTTTAGGCAGGTTTGTAAAAGTTACGGAGCCGACGTAGTCTATAGCGAGATGGCCAGCGCTACGGCTTTAGTTTATAATCCAAAAAAGACATTACAGATGCTGGTTTCGGACAAAAAAGAACAGCCGTATGTAGTACAGCTGTTTGGTGGTGAACCCAAACATTTCGCAGTGGCGGCAAAATTAATAACCGTTAAAGGCGTTCCAAGAAACAGCAACGGGATTCTTCGTTTCGCTCAGAATGACACGTTAATACCGAACGGCATTGATATTAATTTTGGGTGTCCGGTTAAAAAAGTACAGAAACAGGGAGCGGGAGCAGTACTAATGAACGATTTAAAAAAATCCAGAGAAATTATTAAAGCTGTAATTAATAATACCGAATTGCCGGTTTCAATCAAGACAAGAAGCCGGGTTGGTCAAGTCGGTTTACTTGAATTTTTGGATAATATTAAAGACCTGGATATTAAAGCGCTTATGATCCACGGCCGGAGCATGAAACAGGGTTTTTCCGGGTCGATAGACACGCGTATTATCAGGGAAGCGCGTAATTATTTTGGAGGAATAATATTGGCCAATGGAGGAATTTATTCCTACAGTGACTCGATTGAAATGCTGGAAAAAACGGAAGCGGACGGGGTCGGTATAGCCCATGGAGCACTGGGCAGACCCTGGATATTTAAGGCAGTGAGAACCGGCCAAAGCGTTAATAGAAGTAAAAAGGCAATTTTTAAAGTCGCGATTAAGCACGCCGAGCTTGCTTGTAAGTTAAAGGGTGAGCAGGGCATAATAGAAATGCGCAAACATTTATGCTGGTATGTCCGAGGCTTGCCGGGCGCGGCCGGATTAAGGCAGGATTTGGTAAAAGTTGAGAGCCTAGATGATATTAGGGATATTTTAAGAAAAAATATTTAAATGTGAATTAGTTAACTAGTTAAATTGGTTGTTTGGTTTTATCAAATAAAAAAGGCGAGATATGAGATAATATTCGTCTTTTTAATTTAAATTGAATATCCGCGTAAATTCAGCGTAGTAATCCGCGTAAAATCAGCGGTAAAATCTTATTTAGAAAAATTTATTATTTATTTTAAATATAATTATTAAAATAGATTGACGTTTTATTTATCATAACCATTTTTTTTTGGTAAAAAATATTATCATTGCCAGACAGCCGATCATCATAATCACTATAATGATCCAAAAGGCGTTTGCGGTTTGCATAAAAGGCATGCCGTTGGTTGTATTCATGCCGAATATGGCGGCCAGAAGAGTTAAGGGGAAAACAATAACAGAAAAAATTGTCAGGGTTTTCATGATATCGCTAAGCTGGTAATTAAGCAGGGATTCGTTGGTATTATTAAGCACTTCTATCATTTCTTTCTGTGTCTCCAGATTTTCCCAAAATCTTTTTGATTGGGCCAATAATTCGTTGTAATATTTTTTAATTCTTTTTTCCGGAACCAGGCCAAAATTAGAATCGCTTAATTTTTCTATGATATTTTTATGATTTTGCGTGATTTTTCTGGTGTTGATTATATTTCTTCTTAAATCAAGTATGTTGGAAACCGCTTTTTTTTGCTTTTGGGAAAAGATGAGGTCTTCTATTTCGTTTATGGCAATACTGTTTTGATCAAGCAGGGAATAGCCGGCAGACATTAATTTTTGTAATATTTCATAAAGCAGGATAGCTGAAGATTCCAGCTCGTAAGTTAAAAGCAGGTCTTCTTCTTTTTTGCATAAGCTGAAAAAATCATTTACCGTTTTAAGATTGTTATGGACAGAAACCAAATAATCAGAACCGACAAAAAAATTAATTTCTCCGGGTACAATAGTGCCGTCCCGCAGAACCGGAAAGTGCAGGGTAATAAATAGATAGCCGTCATTTTTAATAATTTCAGGCCTTTGCGAAACAGCTTTTGTTGAAGAGGCTTGTAATTGGGCTAAATTGAAATTATAAAATTTGCGCAAAAATTCTATTTCATTTTTTCCGGCGTCAGTAATATTTAGCCATTTGACTGTTTTTTTTGGTTTTTGCGGATTAACAATAATTATTTCGTGAATGTTATCGGTAATTTCTTTGTAATTAGACATAAAAGAAAATAATGATTATTTATAATAATATTATAACATAAAATATTAAAATCTTTAAATGCAAGAAATTATTTTAAAATTATTATGATTTATGGTATAATAAAAATATCTAATATTGGATATTAGATATAAAGTTATTGTGTGGATTATAAATTATTTATATATAAAAAAATAATGCCTGATGATAAAAAAATTGAGAAAAAGGAATTGTCTGATTTAAGCCAAAAATTGGAAATTAATAATGAAAAAAAAGAAAGTTTTGAAGATATAAAAAAAATTGAAAAAAGGGAAGTTTTGGAAAAAATCGGTGAAACATCGTATGATCAGCTTAAGGAAGGAAAAAAAGAAACGGAAAAAGTAAACGTTTCAACTTCTGTATACGCGGATGATAAAGATAAATCAGAAGCAAGGGAAAAAGAAATAGAAAAAACCCTTGAGGCTGGCTTGGAAGATTTTTATATAAATATGCCGGAAGAAAAAAGGCGGGAATTTAAAAGAATGGGAGAAGAAACAGCCGGAAAAATCAATAAACTATTGGAGCAGTCCCGGGTAAAAGCCAAGAAAATAGTAAAGTTAATAAAAAAATGGCTATTATTAATTCCCGGCATAAATAAGTTTTTTTTAGAGCAGGAAGTAAAAATAAAAACAGATAGAATTTTGAAATTAAAAGTAGAAATATGATTCATTTTTAATTTTGCATTGTCATTTTGATTTTTGATTTTTGCATTTTGATTAATACATTTTTTTTTAATAATATTATTTTAAATACTATTCATGTCTCACAAATCAGCCATATTAATATTAGCAGTAGTAGCAATCATCGGCGCTGTATTTATGGTTTTTATGTTTAAATTCATGCCGCCGGTAGTCCAGGATACGGATATGGCCGATAAACAAGATATAGAGCAAATAGAAGAAGCAACTATTCAGCCGGAAGAAAAAAAGCCCCTTACTACCCAGGAGAAAAAAGAGCGCCTAAACCAGATATTTGAAGAATTGAGCAAGGACAACGCCGAAGAAAATTCAATTAAGCAAACAGAGGAAAAAGCGGCTAAAACCGTTGAAATATTTAAAGAGCTAAACAGTGCCGAACCGGTCCCGGTTGACGATAAAGCCCAGGTTCAAATTGACCAGGAAAAAAGACAGCGGCTGGAAGATATATTTGAGGAGTTGAATAAATAATATAATAAATTAAAATGCAAAATGCAAAAATCAAAATGACAA
>QMNH01000041.1 GCA_003647675.1 Candidatus Falkowiibacteriota bacterium
CAGGCCGACCGAAGCCTGGGGCGCCGGCATCGAAGGGAACGAACACTGTGTCCCGATCCTATCCGCCCGCGCTGAAATCACGTCCGCGTTCGTCGGGATCGACGATCATCGCCCCAAGATACTTCCGGAAGCGGCCTGGGCCGGCGACTGGAAACCGGACGTCCCGGCAGAAGAACAGCTAGACGCGAACGGGGACAGCGACATCGTCGAATGCGAAATCGCCGAACTGAAAGAAGAAAACGAACAGCTAACGACGCTGCTAAGGGCCGCGAACGCGATCATCGCCGGGGCGGACACGGGGGCCCAGTTGTGAAAAACTTCAAAACGATAATGACGATCGAACACGACGACGGCGAAGTCGAACATATCGGTGGGTTCAGTTTCCAGACGACGGACGTCGACCCGTCGGTGAATGATGCGAACGTGTCGATCGCCTGGGCCCGTATCCTGGAAATGGGGCGAGACCTGGTCACCGAAATAAGACAGAGTCGCCAATTAGGAACCTGACGGATCGAAACAACACCAGGGTGAAAGCCTGTCGGACCGAATCGATCGCATCGCGAACCGACCGCCCT
Source organism: Candidatus Falkowiibacteriota bacterium (assembly GCA_003647675.1). Lineage (GTDB taxonomy): Bacteria > Patescibacteriota > Patescibacteriia > Patescibacteriales > UBA12075 > B7-G4. The sequence continues at coordinate 576 of QMNH01000041.1, forward strand.
GGTTTCTTTTTGCACGCGAGGGAACGCTATGGAATTTGACGTTTGTCCGTTCACGATCATCGTCGACACGCGGGAACAGGAACCGTTCACGTTTGGCGAAATCAAAACAACGCCCGGGCGGGGGTCGCGGACGATCGTCGTTCCGATTAAGGTCGCGCACCTGCCGACAGGGGACTATGCGGTGTCGGGTCTGACCGATCAGTTTACGGTCGAACGGAAGTCCCTGTCTGATCTGTTCGGGACCGTCGGGGGTGGCCGCGATCGGTTTGTCCGGGAACTGGGACGGATGGACGTTATGCCGCTAGGCGGGTTCGTCGTCGTAGAACGGTCCTGGGAATCTATCCGCGCGGACCCGCCCGAGAAATCCGAAATCTCGCCAGCGTCGATCGAAGGATCGATCCGAGCCTGGCGTTATCAATTCCGCCGGGTTGGGTGGGTGTTCTGTCTGAACCGACGACGGGCCGCTGTTGAAACGTTTGAGCTTTTACGCCACGGCTACAACGCGAAAGGACGCAGCGAAGATGAAAAAGAAAAAGGGATCCGGGTCTAACTGGGAAGCTGTCAACGAATCGATCAGGGAAGCGACCGACATCGTCGCGGTCTATGAAGAACTGGGGGCGATTTTTGTCGGCGGGGTGAAGTCGAACGGGTGGGCTGAATGTCACGCGATGGGCCGCGACGACAAGTCCCCGTCCGCTGGCGTGTGCGTCACGGGAAACGCGGCGGGCCGGTACGTCGACCACGGCGGAGGCGGGTCGACGCTGTCGCTGTTCGACGCGATGGCCGCCTGGGGTTCCTGGGCCACCTGGAAAGACGCCCGGGCGGAACTGGCGAAGCGGGCGGGGATCAAACTTCCGACGTCCGCCGCCGGGCTGGACCGGTCGGTCGGTGAGGGTGACCCGCTGTCGAAAGTGAAACTTGACGCCCTGAACATCGACCAGGTCGTCAGGGATTTCGCCCGTCGACGGAACATCACGACCGCCGCGTTCAGTGCGTTCAAACTGCGGACGGGGATCTATCACACGGGGAAAGTCATCGTCGCGTTCCCGACGCTGAACCCCGACGATTGCGGGTTCCTGTTGTTCGCGGTATCCGGGATGTTCCAGGTCGAAGGGGGAATGAAGGATCGGATCCTATCCGCTGGGTCAGTGAAAGGGTTCATCACCTGGCGGGCCCCGCGAGAGTCGACGGTGGTCTGGGTCGAGGGCCCGACGGACGCCCTGGCCCTATGGGATTCGATGACGCCAGGTCAACGGATGACACACGGGATCGTGTCGCCGTCAGGCGGGGCGAGGGCTGGAATCGAATCAATGGGCCTGGAATCACGCTTGGCCGGGAAAACGGTCCTGGTGATCGGCGACCGCGACCGACCGGGGCAAACCGCGGCGATCAAGTTCGCGTCCTTTGCGCTCGACATGGCGACGACGTCCGAACTGATCGTCCTGCCGTTCGACATTACCGAAAACAAAGGGAAGGACACGCGGGACTACTTGACCGGCGGGGACGTACCGAAATGGTTTCGCGACGTCCTGGACCTACCCCGCGCGGATGCGCCGGCGGACCTGGCCGAACACGAACAGCGGGTTCTACTGGGCACCCTGGCGAAAATAGGCGTCGAACCGATCGGTCACGACCGGACCGCCGGGGTCGTCGCCTGGCGAATGGAAGGGGATTCCCACCTGTATCAACTGGGGTCCGCCGCCCTGGGCCGGATGGATTACGGGACGTCGGAACTATGGTTTCCGGGGGTGACGTCCTGGGTCATCCCCCAGGCAACAAAGGACACCCCGGCGGACAGCCTGGACTGGGTCGGATTCAAGCGGCTGCTGACAGCAGTCCTGGCCCAGATGCCGATCGACCTGTCCGAAGTCTACCGCGAGGGGATACACCAGGGGGACGACGGGGCCCTGATCGTCGTTTCCGGGGGGCGGGCCGGAGTACACACCAGCGACGCGGGCCTGACGCTGTCGTCAGACGCCGCGATCGCGGGCCGACTGGTTTCACCTGACGGGCTCGACTGGGTCGACATGGACGCCCTGGCGGTCTCCTGCGATGAAGCCCGAGGGTCCGACGGTGTCAGATTCCGTCGGAAAGCCCTAAATGACCTAATGGACGTCGTCCGGCTGTGGAACTGGGACGGGACGTTCGACGCGAACCTAGCTGCTGGCCTGATCCTGGCATCCCTGGGGCAAGCGGTCTGGGCTGTCCGTCCTCAAATCATCCTCGGCGGAGGTTCAGGGTGCGGAAAAACAACGTTCCTTGAAGCGATCGAATCCCTGGTCGGGCTGGTGTTCAAATCAGGCAAGTCGTCACTTGCCGGGATTCGCCAAAGTTTGGCGCCGAAGGGTGGTGGGGTGTCGGGCCGGATCCCGCTGCTGGACGAATTTGAAGTCGACGAAACGACCCGCCAGTTCCTGGAACTGGTCCGTCTGGCGTCGCGCGGGGAAACGGTCGCGATGGGAACCCAGCATGGGATCGCGGATCAGTTCGGGTTTCGACACTGTTTCTGGCTGTCCGCGATCGACGTTCAAATGAAACGGGCCCCGGACCGGAACCGGTTCGTCCGCCTGGAACTGGGCGAACATCCCGTCGGGGCCCAGGAACCCGACCTGTCTGATCTGGGCGACCTACGGGTCCGCCTGATCGCGTCCGTCCTGACGGTCCTGGCTGACGCTGTGACGACCGCGAAGTCGATCGCGGTCGATATGCCCGAACGGTTCGACGGGCGCCAGGCGGAGGTTCACGCGGTCCCTGTGTCGATTCTGTCGGCAATGCGGGGCGAAGGCGAAATGAAAGCCGCTGATTCGCTGCTATTGGTCCTGGACGACCTGGCGGAAGTCGACGGGATGGACGCGGTCGACCTGGACGACGGGGCGGGCGTCCTGACGGCGATCCTGACGAAACCAGTTCCGATTCACGGCGGTCTGAAAGTGCCGATCGGTCGACTGGTCAACGTCGCCGCGAATATCGACAACGACGGGAACGAAAAGGTTACCAAGGATTCGGACGATAGCCCTGGAATGAGGTTCACCGACGGGGCCGCGCGCCGTCACCTGGCGACGCTGGGAATGAAGATCGTCGACGCGATCGATGGCCCCCCGGGTGAATTCAGACCAAAAGCGATTTTCATTCGGCAGTCAACCGCCATCCAACTAACGAAGGGGACTGCGTTCGAGGGCATCAACCCGCTGCCGTTGTTGCGTCGGTCACGGGTCCAAGGTGTCCGGGTCGCGGTGAACGATCGCCGCCGGGTCGACGGTGGCCGCGGGAAGGGGCTGACGATCACCCTGGCGTCGATCGAAGAACTTTTAGAGGGGGACAGCGAGGGGGACAGCGAAGGGGACAGGGGGGACAGGAGGTGGGCCCCTGTCCCCCCTGTCAAAAAGAACGGGGACAGCAAAGGGGACAGCCAGGGACCAATCACAGCAACGGGTTAGGTCCTGTTGTCCCCCTGTCCCCTTAAATACACGTTTTACATAGATAGTTATAGGGGTTTTTGGGGGCAATTGGGTCAGGGGTGGGTAAAATGTTGTAAAAGTGGCGTTTTTACAAAAAATGAAGAAAGCGAAGGGCGAAAAGGGGGTTCATTATTTCCCATACAGGGTATCTATCATCCTGGGATTTTTAGGGGCCCAGGGGCCCACCCCTACCTACGGGGGGGCTCGAACCTAGTCGAGACTGTCCAATTGTTCACAACGCGAAAGGGTGAAAAATGGCGACCGATACGATGCCGAAGCTGACCGAAACCGACAGGCGGATCCGTCAGAATTTGAACGTCGCGATCAAGTCGCGGAACGAAGCAGCGCACGACTTTATTGAAATGCAGTTCTGCCCTGATTGTGCGAGACATCTGCCGAATTACCATTTCGGGGCGATCGAGTCCAAACATGGGAAACGCCGGAGGTCCAAAACCTGTTTCAAGTGTTGGCAGGCGATAACAAACCAGGGAATCGAGGATCCGCGATCAAATCAATGGGGCGCCGGGATGAGCCTTTTTGCGATCCTGGTGATCCTGGGGTGTCTGGATATGAACCACGCCAGAGGGCAGGCGATCGGCGATGTCGAAGCCGCGGCGATCGACCTGGCTGGGATCGACCAGGCGACCGCCTCGCGAGTCCGGTACGTGTCCCTGTCGACGATCGACCCGGAAGATCACGAAGGGGCCCAGCGGGTGACGGCGTTCCTGTTGAACTTGATCGAAGCCGGGCGTTCAGGGGTGATCGTTCAGCCGGACTTGGTCGCCGATGGCCGCTTGATCCGTTGGGTTCTTCATCCTGACGCCCTGGACGCCTGGGAACTGCTGGCCAGCCAGAACGCCTACACGGTATTTCTGGCTGATGTCGTGGACGAGCACGGGGAAATACACCAGGAAACGGTCGTAGGCCCCTGGATCGACGCGGGGGCCGCCCTGGACGTGATTACGCGGACAGGGTCAGTGTCCCCGGTCGTCCATTTTGAACATTTTATGGCGGGCATGGTCGGGCCCGGATACTACGCCCTGGCCGGGATTGGGGACCGCGATTCGACGTTCGCGATGCTGGGGATCGACCTGGACGACCTGGTCTCTCTGCGATCGGATCGGGCTGCGACGATCCGACAGTCGGGGGTCGCGAACGGGAAGTCTCGGCGGGTGCGGTTTTTCAATGGTCCATTTGGGGGCAACTGGATTACCTACGACATTCGCGAAGCGTCCGGGGCTGCTGACGCGGTCCGATCACCGCTGTCGCGGATCCCCATCGGTGGGGAACTGGCCGCTGTCGTGACGTATGACGCCAGCGAATACGTCCTGACCGGTCGGAACGGTCTGCCGGTGTTCCTGATTACTGATCCCGCCGGCGACCGCCAGGATTTCGTCGACCCGGTGATCGCCAGGGACACGTCGAGCGCCCACCGAGGGCACGACGGGCTGATCCGCCCGCCGTTTTCATGCGTCCGCTGTCACCGCGAATCCGCGCTGAACCCATTCGACGATTATCAGCAGACCCTGACCGCCCGGGGGCAGGTCGCCTACGACCCAGAACACGCCGCCCGGATCGCTGAAACCTATCGCGACGACATCGTCCAGGCCCATTATCAGTTCGACGGGGGGCTGTTCGATGCGTCGACGGTCCGGGCCTGCGGCTGGACCTGGGCGAAGATTTCCGCCGAAGTCGATCACCTGTTCGGTCGGTACGTCCTGGACGACGTCGATCTGGCTGAATCCGCGCGGGTCGTCGGTTTGGATGAATTCGCCACCGATGAACGGTTCGTCGACAGTGGTGATCCGTATTTGATAGGCTTAGCCGCTGGCGAAACGATCAATCGCCGGGCTTGGTACGTTTCCTCGCCGATGGCCCTGGCAATCACGAACGCGAAAGGCGAAGAAAATGAACAGTCTGAAAATTGGTTTCCTGGCGACGCTGTTGTTCACGGTGTCGCCCCTACTGGCGGAGCCGTGCCGGACGTCGTCGATGTTCAGGTCGTCACGCCAGCCGATTCGGGTAGTGATCCCGACCCTGAATCTGATCCCGTCGGGGTATCCGGTGGGCAACCTGGGGACGGTGGGTTATCGAACCGGGTACAACCAAAATCAGGAACGGAACGGCGCCGCCGACGGTGATGAACGGGCCCTGGCTGGGATCATCGAACGGCTACAGGCGAACGAACAGAAATTGATTCGGATGCGGCAACTGTTCGCGGTCGCCGCTGGGGTTCCGATGAAAAGTTTGTCGGCGCCGACAAATGGTAATTGGTCGGCGCCACCTGTCGAACAGGAAATGGTTCTAAAGAAGTGTTCACGATGCCATACGGGCGAAGGGGAAGGGGTTGAAAAGTTTGCTCTGGATCTGTTTCCCGGGATGTCGCCCGAGGCGTTGCGGGAACAACGGGCCCGAATGATCGACGCGGTCCTGTCTAAGGAAATGCCGCCGGAACCCGCTACGTTTGACGCGGGGGAACTTGAGCAATTCATGCGAGAACTGTACGGTTCGGACTAATCCAGGACGAACCAGGAAACCACTACCCAAAAAAACAGAGGAACCCAGACCATGAAATCGATTCTAGCTATTGCCCTGATTTCGTCCGCCGTTGTCGCGGGCTGCGAACCGAAAGACGCGGACGCCCAGGATGTCGACCGTCTAGTCGTCGCGTCTGGTTTTATCGGCGACCAGGCGATCAGGATCGAAATTCCGATTCGAGCGATCGAGTTTGATTCGTTTGATCTTCTTAATTTCGACAACGATCGACGCCAGGGTTGTCGGGATCAAGGTTGTCGGGGTCGTGGCCGCCGGGGTCGTGGCCGCCGGTTCGATCGAAATGGCATCCTTGCCAATGTCGGGAACCGCCCGCTGGGTGATCGGAAAATTGAAATCGAAATCGATATCGACGACGACCGGGATTTCGGCATCGTCGATCTACTGCGATTGCGCCGGGACTGTGGACGTCGCGGGGCCTGTCGTTAAACTTTTGGCTCAGTCGTTATTTCTTGCGCGGTGGCGACTGTCCTTTCGCCCGCCGCTGGTGTCTTCATACCGATGCCAGCGGCGGTTTCAAAACAAAGGAATCACGATATGCCGATCATCAACGAAGTCGGGAACCAGTCAGGGCAGAACGGCGGGGTGTTCGTCGTGTCACCGATGAACCCGTTCCGAATACTACGGGACGATTCAGCAACCGCCGACAACGCCGGGGCGAAAATTGTCGCCCCGGCTGTTCTAATCGCCGCGAACCAGGGACAGCGGGTTCTGGGCGGAACGACGCTGGTCCTGGCTCAGGATCACGCGATTTCCGCGCCGACCCAGTCGGTCAAGGTCCAGGTTTTCGGTTACGACTGGGAAAACTTCTTACGGGACGCGGACGGCGACAACGCACGCGCGTCGATCGTCCAACTGTTGTGGCCCGATGGTTCCTATTCGATGGAACTGACGGTTGATAATGCGGACGACGTTCAACAGACCGTCAGTGCCGGGGGAATCCGGCGGACTGCATCGTTTGAAATCGATCTGAAAGGATCGTCCGGTGTCCTGGTCGGGATCGAACTGGCCCAGGGCGGAACGGTCGCCTACGGTGTGATCGTCGGGAAAACGATCTGACGACCGCCTGGCCCGTTTCGACGAACCCGAGGAACGAACGATGTCCCGAATCATTCTGCCGAACGCCGGAATTCAACGCTGGACGATGGCGCCGCATCTATTACGCCGGGTCGAATCAGTGGCCGTCGAACCGCCGGCGCTCGACGATTTGGAAGACATCGGGGATTGGTTTTCGTACCATTTCCCGGAGGACGTTTTCGAGTCCGCCGGCGACGTCACGATCTGGATCGACTCGTCTGTCGACGCCGGGCCTGGAACGAAAAATATGTTCCCGGCTAATTCGCCAGGTGCGCCTGACGCGATCGCGAACGGGTCCGGGGCGTTCTGGTCCCGCCAGTCCGCATTGACGCCACACCAAGGGGTCGGGGTGTCCTGTGACGTCAACAGGTCGACGTTCGATTCCTGGACGCACGGAATGTTATTTACCGCGTTTACGGTCGAACAGTTCGTGGTCAATTCGATTGAACACCTGACCCCGTACTGTCCGCCCCCCGCGTCGTAAGTTTGGAAACGGATCCATCGCGAAGAAAATATCGACGTGAACCCAAAAATCATCGAACTGACCACGAACTGTTCGACCG
>QMNH01000042.1 GCA_003647675.1 Candidatus Falkowiibacteriota bacterium
AGATTGAATATCCATATATTATTCTATTATTTTTAAAGTTTCCCCGTCTTCAAGGTTTTTTCCGCCCTCAACTATTAATTCATCACCGGTATTTAATCCGTCAAGAATTTCAATCAGCGCGCCTTCGGTTTTACCGGTTATTACCGTTGTTTTTTTTGCCAGTTTAGTTTCGGCGCCATCCCCGGCCATAACCGTAAAGACGTAATTTCCTTCCGGTGCTATAATAACTGCCCGTAGGGGAATAAAAACCGATTCGGAATGCGTTTTTTCAAGTTTTTTAATCGGGATAACAACATCAATAAATGTACCTTGAATCAGGTCGTTATTTTTATTATCATATAAAATTTCAACTTTTACTTTGCGCGTGATTGGGTCAGCAGCCGGATCAATCGAGGAAATTGTGCCTTTTAAATTTTCACCAATAACAACCTCTTCTCCTTTTGAGATACGATAGATCTCTTCGGAAGGCAGGTTGATTTCAATTTTTAAATTATCCGTTTGCGAGACCTGGGCGATTTTTTGTCCCGGGTTCACCTCAGCCCCGACCTCTATATATTTACCGGTTATTTTTCCGCTAATCGGGGTTTTAATATTAAGATCACCGGCTTGAACCTGAGCTAAATTAAATTGGCCTTCGGCGTTATCAAGCGAACTTTGAGAAGCCAAAACCTGCTGATTTTTGGTTTGTTTAGCGTTTTCAAGGACAATTAACGCGTTATCATAACCGGTTTGAGTTTTTTGGAGCTGGTTTTCGGCGGCATTAACGGCATTTTGCAGAGCGGTTGTTTCCTGGTTTTCAACTAAAGCTAAGTTTTCCAGCACCTGATAAGTGCTTAGGGCTCCTGTTTCCGAGTTGACTACTGTTGCCCGCAAGGCAGAGAAAGCGGTTTTTTGCGCCGATAAAGACGCGGAATTAAAATTTGCGTCGGTTATAGTGTTATCCAGAACAATAATAATATTATCAACTAAATTTTGCGTCAAAGATAATGTTTCCGACATTTTTTTCATGTTAACGGCAATGTTAGAAGCCGTAAGTTCAAGCTCTGTCAGCCGAGTATAAGCTTCTCTGGTAATAAAATAATTAGTTTTTGCCGTATTAACACTGGAAGAATTTTTTACTCCCAGCACTGGTTCAATATTGGGCAGCTGGATATTGCCTTCCGCTTTTATAATATAATTAACCTGGTCTAGGGTGCTAAATATCGTATTTAAGTAGCCATTAAAAGAGATTATGGCATTATTTTTTAAATTAATATTGCTTTTATCTCTTAAGGCTCTGGCGCTCGCCAGGTTGTCTTTAGAAGTTTTTAAACCGATTTCCGCCGCCTTAATCGATTCTTCTGCCGCCTGCACTCCGATTTCCGCCTGGTGGACGGTTTCATTAGTTATGCGTTCGGTAGCCAAAAGATTGCTTTGCATATTTACAAAATTAGTTTGAGCGTTATTACGGTTAGTCAGAGTAGAGCTGTCGTACAAAGACGCCAATAATTTATTTATATTAACCTCGTCGCCAACATTAAAATAGATACCGCGAATTGTGCCGCGGGTAGTAGCCGTTACATCTATCTGGGCTTCGGCTTTGACCGTGCCGACTGTTTCAATAAAGGAAGTAGTATCTGAAAGAAGATCTATTTTGGCGGTTTTTACTTCTTTGATTAGTTTTTCCACCCCTTCGGCTTCACTGGCTATATTATTATTTATTACACTATAGCCGGCGGCAATTAACCCGGCTAAAAGAAAGACCGTAACAATAATTTTTATAATTGGTTTTTGCATTAATTTTTTTATATTCATAAATAAATAATAAAATAGTTTTATTAGTATTTTGTTAAATTAATAATAAAAGAATAAAATAGCTGGTCGAAAAGGCCAGCAGTTTGATGTATTTAAGAAAAATACTCAAGTCTTTATTTAAGCAAATTTATAAGCAAAAGTCAAGTAATTTTATTTTACTATAAGCCGTTATTGTAGTATAATAAATATAATTAAAAGTATTTTTTTAATATGTCAACAAATAAAAGTTTGATTATAAAACTATCGGATAAGATTTTGCTTATTATCGTTGCTTTTGCCACCCTTTTTGTTCTCGCGGCTGTTTTTGTTGTCGGCGGCTCTCTTCAGCAGATATTGATATTAGGCGGAATTATATATATAATTTCATTTTTAACCGCTTACGCGGTTAGTCGGAGTTTTTCAAATCGGATTATTGGCTTAACTTTTAAGGTTGAAGAAATGGCGGCCGGCAACCTTTCAAAAAAGATAGAAAAGAAAGGTAAAGACGAGGTAGCGCAATTAGCTAACGCTTTAAATGAATTAATCAGCCGCCTGCAGACCGGAGTAGCCCAGGACGTTTCAACCCACAAAGAGTTGACACAAGCCAAGACAGATTTTGTGGCCATTGCTTCCCATCAATTGCGCACGCCCTTGTCTATTATAAAATGGTATATAGATTATATTCTTTGCGGTGACGCCGGCGAACTTAGCCGCGAGCAGAAAAAATTAATAAGCGAAGTGTATAAAAGCAATGAGCGCTTGATAGAGCTGGTTAACGCTCTTCTGGATGTTTCCCGGATTGACGTCGGCACTTTTGCGATTGAGCCTGAATCGATTGATATTATAGAAATTGCTAATTTAGCCTTAAAGAAATTTTCAATTGAAATCAGGGCAAAGAAAATAAGGCTGGAGAAAAAATTTGATAACTTGCCTTTGCTTAAATTCGATCCGCGCCTAATTAAGATCGTTTTTGAGAATATAATGTCAAACGCGGTAAAATATACGCCTGAAGACGGGATTATCCGCCTGATTATTAAAAAAGCCGAACTGAATATATTAATAAAAATTTCCGATACCGGATGCGGCATTCCCCGGGAAGTCCAGCCGAAAATTTTTACCAAGATGTTCAGAGCCGATAACGTCAAACGCATAGAATCGGTCGGCACCGGACTCGGGCTTTATATTGTAAAAGCAATCGTGGAAAAATCCGGCGGTAAAATTTGGTTCGAATCACCAAGTCTTGATTTGCTTTTGGAAAAAGGCCGGGATAATGACGATTTGCCGATCGACAAGCGAAGCCAGGGAACAATGTTCAGTATTACGATTCCCTTAAAAGGAATGAAAAAAAGGATTGGCACGAAAAAATTAACATCAGCATAATTTATTCTTAAATAAATAATATAAAATTACAAAAATATGTCTGATAAAAAAACAATTTTAATATGCGAAGACGAGATTCCTATGCTTGAGACTTTGGCTAATAAATTCAGAAACGAGGGCTTTGAGGTAATTGAAGCGCGGAATGGGGAAGAAGGATTTAAGCTGGCTTTGTCCAAAAAGCCGGATTTAATGCTTTTGGATATTGTCATGCCCAAGCTGGACGGGCTTAGCTTAATGAAAAAAATCAGGGATAATAAATGGGGCAGCGATGTGCCGATAGTTTTGCTTACTAATTTAAGCGACGCCGAAAAAGTTTCGGAAGCGGCCAAATACGGAGTTTATGATTTTCTGGTAAAGACTGATTGGCGGCTAGATGATATTGTCGCGCTGGTAAGGGAAAAATTGGATTTAAATTTTTAACTTCGTTCCGGTTTTCTCACCCACTAATTAATTAATTTTTAATAAACAGGGGGGTATAATAAGGGAAAGAATAAAAATATGTTTGTAGACACGGAAAAAATTGGTATTACTTTTTTAAAAATTTTTGGGATAAATATCGTGGCCTTGGCGATTATATTTTTTTTACTTTTTTATTTATAAAGATTGACTGATATATGAAAATAAAAAAAATAGTTGTCGGGCCCATTTTAACAAATTGCTACCTGCTTAATTCAAAAGAAGAAATCGCGGTTATTGATCCGGGCGGGGATCCGGATGTAATTATTAATGAAATAATAAAATTAAACGGTGATTTAAAATATATAATTAATACTCATTATCATTTTGACCATACATTATCTAATCTGGATATAAAAAAAGCATTTCCCCGGATAAAGATATTAATTCATAAATACGAAAAAGGAAAAATTAAATTTAAAGCGGATAAATTTTTAGATTCAGAAGAAGAAATAAAAATTGGAAATATAATTATAAAAATAATTAATACTCCCGGCCATTCAAAGGGGAGTATTTGTCTTTTGGGGAAAGATTTTATTTTTACCGGCGATACTTTATTTGCCGACGGATACGGCCGGACGGATTTGCCGACCGGCAGCGCGCCGGAAATGGCCGAGTCTTTAGCCAGGCTGAAAAAAATAATAAAAACCGGGATGATGGTTTATCCAGGACATGGAGATGTGTATAGAGCTTAAAATAATACAAGAATACAGGAGCACAAGAATATAAAAATAAAATAAACAAAAAACTTTATATTTAATTTTTTAATAATTAGATTAAAAGCAGCCAGGCTGCTATATAGCAGTCTGGCTGCTCCAATGTTCTTGTATTTTATGGTATATGATTAAAAATATTAAAATAAAAATATTTGGTCGCGTACAAGGCGTTTGGTTTCGCGAAAGCACAAAGAAAAAAGCCCGGGAGCTTGGTGTGGCCGGCTGGGTTAAAAATGAACCGGACGGTTCAGTGCATGCTGAAGCCGAGGGAGAGGAAGATAAGATTGAAGAGTTTATGAAATGGTGCCATGAAGGCTCGGAGTTATCTAAAGTAGAAAGAGTTGAGGTTGAAGAGAGCAAGGATTTAAAAGGATATAAAAATTTTAAGGTAAGATATTAAAAAAAGAAACCTGGTTTTGATTTTATTGAAATCAGGGTTAAAAAAAGTATTTAAGGAAATAAGTATTTTAATAAGTATTTAATTATGAGAAGAAAATTAGAAGATAAAAACATAAGGAAAATTACCAGAATCGGCAATAGTTCTTTGGGAATTACTTTGCCTGTTGGTTTTTTAAGAGAATTAAAATGGAGAGAAAAGCAAAAGGTAGTAGTTAAAAAGAGAGGAAAAAGTATAATAATTACCGACTGGAAATAAAAACTAAGATATTTTTGCAACAAAACAAACCTTTAATATTGGGGGTTTGTTTTTATTATTTATAATTATTTTAGGCTTTGTTGTACGAATAATTTTTAAGACAAAATCATCCCATGTTCATTAAAATTTAGACAACCGCGTAGCTATCCGACATGCCAAAGCTTGTCATCGCTCCTTATTATTAATTTTTTATTTTAATTAAGGAGGCTTTTTATTATTGCGTATAACATTGCCGATATCCGAAGTTTTTGGCTCTCTTCATTATTATATCATTAATAAAGAAAAGAGAGACAAAAATTTGGGTGAAGAAATCTGTACTCATTTTTATTATTTCTCTGAAGCGAATGAGTAAGAGAAAGTTTAGATAAATGCAGATTTCTGGAACCGCATACGCAGGCGCTAGATGAAGTAATTAAAACTTTTTTTTAAATATTTTCAAAATAAAAAATATTATAATTGCAATTAATCTGGCCTGAATTGAAACATTCGGATTTTCTTTATCAATTATAAATGGATCATCAATGAGTCTATTAATATTTTCTTTTTCCTCTTTTTTTATTTCCTCATAATTTACTAATACTATTGTACTTGATAAGTAATCATACAAGGTTTGTTTTTTGTTGGAAATTATCGGAATCATTAATATCGGAAAACTAAATAAACCAAAAAATAAAGTAAGTTTTATAATTGGCAATATTTGAAAATCGGAATTATATTTTGATGAAATAAAAAAAGAAAGTATAAACCACGGGATTAACCAAAATATAAACACTATTAGCTTACTGGCCATTCTTTTAAAAGAGTCTTTTAGTTGAATTTTCTTACCGTTTTCATTAAAGATGAATATTTTTTGTATTTTTTGTACGTAGGTACGACCATTGATTGCTTGAGTGGTAAAAACGTAAATAATATATATAATTATAGTAGTAAGAACAGTGAATAAATAAATAATGTCATTTTTAGTATTAAAAACAAACAAAGCCATGAAATTTATTATCGAGAAAATAATTAATAATTCAGTTAAGCTACCAAATATTCCAAAAAATCTAATTAGTAATTTTGCTGTTTGTAATTTTTTATTTTGAAAATTATTCATCGTAAAAAGTTTTAATTATTTCATTTAACGTTTCCGTATGATGCGAAGTTTTTGATATTCCTTATTAATATTATTAATTATATCAAAAATTTGGGTGAAAGAAATTTATACTCCTTATTATTATTTTTCTGTAGTGATAACGCAAGAGAAAGTATGGATTATGTAAATTTCTGGAACCGCATATGCAGGTGTTGTGAGATGTAATTAAAAATATTTCTACCATATTATAAATTTGGCGATTTATTTTTTTATTCCGTTTTGATTTTAATATAAAATAGAACCCCTGGAAATTGCGGATTTTTTCTTTCTTCTCTTACTATCTCTATATTTTTTTCTGAGTGCAGATAGTCTCTTACCTCGTTTACATTTTTTGAATAAGCATCAATCATGATATCTGCTAATTCTGTTGTTGATTTTTCTGCGTTAATTACAAGTATAGAAGGATCAATCAATGATTTAAGATCCTCTCGTAGCTTCAAAATCACCCCTTTTTTTTCATCCGAAATAATTTTATCCGCAATTTTAATATCTTCCGAAGAGCTATTTTCGCCTGCTATTTTTTTTATTCTTTTTGCTTCGGAACTTGCTTTTTCAAGCGAATATTGTTTTTCCATAGTTTTATTTTAATTGTTAAAAAAATAAATTGCCAAATATTTTAAATGAAGAATAGAAATATTTTTGATTATTTCACTTAATATTTGTGATATGAGAAGTTTTTGATATTCATTATATCTTTTATAATTATATCAAAAATTTTGATGGAGAAAAGAAAATTAATATTTTAAATTATTTTTTAGGAATACACGGAAAGGAGCATGAATTTAATTTTGCCCCTCCCCAGTGTATTATTTTGAACCTTTTTCGTTAAAGAATTCTCGAATTTGAAGGCAATCTTTCGTCAGCTGTTCAATTAATTCAACGGCACTTGGAAACTTTATCATACCACGCAGGTGTTGGATTAAAGTTACAGTTAATGTTTCGCCGTAGATATCATTATCAAAGTCCAAGATGTGAGGTTCTACTGTCGGTGTTGTCGCTCCAAAGGTTTTTGCCAAACCAATGTTGGTTAGGGCAATATATGTTTTATTGCTGACTATCACCCTTGATGCGTACACTCCGTGTTTAGGTAATGAGCCGTTTGAATTGGTAAGCTCAAGATTAGCTGTTGGAAAGCCGATTTTTTTTCCGCGTTTGAAACCATGGATTACTTTGCCTGTTAATTCTATAGTATCGTACATTGCGCGTCCTCCTTGTTTGGTAAGATGTATAAGGTTCAAAAAATAATTTAAAATATTAATTTTCTTTTCGTAATCTCATATCACTTCAGACCGTCGAATAACCAAACATCGATGGTCATTTTTTTTGTACAAAATAAGCCGCTCAGGGTTTAAGCGTTTACTCGGGGCCTCATTAAAATCTCAAATTGTTTCCGATTATTATCTTTTTTTATCCAATTAGCAATTTTAACGAAGTTATGAGCGATTGCCGTTAGTCCAAACTCGGTTTTTACCATGGGCTTGCCCCGACAAAGAAAGTTTTCCATTTTTTGGTTATGCTTGATATTTCCAAACACCGGCTCCACGTCTGACGTCCGTTCCAGATATTTTTGCTTGCCTTCCCTGGTATTTAATTTTGCCCGCATTATTTTTTTGTATCCTTCCAGCTTCCAGTCACGCAAATTTGTTTTCTCTTTGATGTGGTGCATTTCTCTTTAACTTTACATTTTTCGCAATCATCACAGAAGTAGCGTTGATTAATTAT
>QMNH01000043.1 GCA_003647675.1 Candidatus Falkowiibacteriota bacterium
TATAGGAAGATGCTAAGAATTATGCTTCACGAAAGCAGAACTGTATCTGTTGCAATTTCTGGAGGAGTTGATTCTGCGGTGGCGGCAGCTTTAGCTGTTATTGCTAAGAAGCCGGAGAATGTTGTTGGTTTGTGGCGCGGGATTAACTCAGACCCTAAACACCGTGAAGATGCGATTGAACTTGCCCGTGTACTTGGTATTGATCTTTTTGTTCTTGATGTTACGGATGAATTTGACAGTATTCTTAAAAAAATGAAAGCTGAGGCTGTTCGTTTGGGTCGTCCCTGGGTTGATGAATCTAGCTCAAGAGCAAAAGAGAGTGGATTTCAAAATGCTTATGCCTCAATGCGCTCGCGCTTTACTACGCCTTTGATAGGGTTTCTTTCTAAGGCTATGGACAATGGTGGAGGCAGAATTATTGGCACTGGCAATGCGGAGGAAGATGGACTCCTTCGGTATTACGATAAGTTCGGTGATGGTGCCGTTGATTGTAATCCGCTAAACGGTCTTTTAAAGGTTGAGGTAAGGCAATTGGCTATTCATTTGGCTGCTCGATTTTCGGAGGGAGAAATTTTAAAAAAGATTGCTCACAAATTGCCATCACCAGACCTTCATAGTACTGGAGACGCGCATAACGATGAATCTGAATTCTCCGAATGGGCAAAGAACATGGGTTTTCCGAATGCAAAAATTACTTATGGCGATTGTGAAAAAGAAGGAACAATTGCCTGGGTCATAAGACAAGAACAAAAATTACAAGTAATTTCTAAAGACATATCACTAGCCGAGCTCGTTACCCGTTATCGCTATAAGCAATGGGAGGCAGAGACTATTCGGTTTATAATTGAAGTAGAAAAAAATACTCGGCATAAAGATTTAGGTTTGCCAGGAATACCAAGAGATGTTTTAATTGAAGAGGGATATGTAATTTAATGTACATTTTAAGTATTAACCCGCCAGAGCGTGTAAGTGCTAGGGCGGGTTTTTTTATTTATTAAAGTCAGTTAAAAAATTTAATTATACCACGCCTTGATTTATTTAATTTGCATTAGTCTATATTTTTAAAAAATAAAAACGCCCGGCATAAAATATCCGCCAGGCGTATAAAAATGTTGCCCTCTTTTTGGCCACCTATAGAGGGTTTAAGGTCCTCAATTTTTGCCACTACTTGTTTTCAGCCCTTGGCTTCATCTTGCAATGCTCGTCTTTTTTCAGAAAATTTTTCACTTCCATTTTGGGGTTCTCCTTTCTTTTTTAAAGGCACATCAATTTGGCCATTAATAGTTGTGCTGTTTCCGGCAAACAGCATCTTTATTTAATTTAATATTATTATATTTTAATATTTTTGTCAAAAAAATTTAATTTAGTATTTTTTAAATAATTTTGCCTGGAATACTATAATAAAGGAGAAAATAAAAGTAAGGGGAAAATTTTTTATGTCTAAAAATTTGATTAATTATTACCTACCTTGCAATACATAGTACTATATGATATAATGATTATAGGATAAATAAAATTGTGGAAAAGTATGGCAAATATTAATGAAATTAATATAAATAAAACTAAAGCGCAGATGCGTAAGGGTATTTTAGAGTTCTGTATATTGCTGGTAATTTCCAAGGGCCAGGCTTATGCTTCGGACATTTTAAAAGAGCTTAAAAAAGCCAATTTAATAGTAGTGGAAGGGACTATGTACCCGCTTTTAAGCAGGCTTAAGAATTCCGGGCTTTTGTCTTACGATTGGGAAGAATCCAAGCAGGGTCCGCCCAGAAAGTATTATTCCCTAACTTCTAAGGGAGAAAAATTTTTAAAGGAATTGATGAAAGTATGGGAAAGTCTGGATAAATCAATAAGTGCTTTAATTAAGAAATTTAAATAGTATAATTTATTATGAAAAAGACAATATCTATTACAATTAATAATTTAGTTTTTCAGATCGAGGAGGATGCTTATGAAAAATTAAAAAAATATTTAGATTCAATAAGGGTACATTACGGTGCCTCGGATGAAAGCCGTGAAATTTTAGCCGATATTGAGTCAAGCATAGCGGAGAAGTTTTCAAAAAAAGTAAGCGTTAAAAAGCAGTCTATAAATCTCCGTGACATTGAAAAAGTAATAAAGATAATGGGTACGGTTGAAGAATTTTCAGAAGATTCTTTGTTGGATTCGGCCGCTAAAGAATCTGTACGCCGGGAAGACGGGAAAAGCGCCGGGGAATTTAAGGACAGTGAAGACGGGAAACAAAAAGAGGAAATAGATAATAATGGCGCGTCCAGGCGAAGAAAACTTTATCGCGACCCTGATGATAAGATAATTGCCGGAGTAGCTTCCGGTTTAGCGGCTTACTTCGGAATAGACCCGGTAATAATCAGGCTTATTTTTATTGCCTTATTTTTTGCGAATGGAGTAGGCATCTTAATATACGCAATCTTATGGATAGTTATGCCAATTGCCAAATCAAGCGTTGAAAAATTAGAAATGCATGGCAAACCGGTTGATCTAAAAAGAATTGAGCAGGCCGTAAAAGAGAAATCAGAAGTTGTTAAAAAAGGAGGAAAAAACGCGTTAAAAAATTTAAGCGCGCACAAAGGTATTTTTTATAAAATTATTAATTTTCCGATTAAGGTTTTAGAAGTAATATTTAGTTTTTTAAAGAAAACTATGGGGTTAATCGGTCCGGGACTAAGTATTTTTTTCGGTGTAATTTTTATAATAACCGCGTTTTTTTCGATTCTTGCTTCTAACATCGCGGCCGGAGTTATGATATTTAACATAAATTCGGAATATTTGGTATCAGACTTGCCTTTAATAGAGATTGCTAGCCAGCCAATGTATTATGTGGGAGTAATTTCATTTTATTTAATTGTTTTAATTCCTTTTGTTTTTCTATTGCTTTTAGGATTAACCATGGTAAAAAGAAAAAACGTTTTTCAGGCTCTTTCGAACGGAATTTTAATCGGGATTTGGATGCTGGCCATTGCCGGTGGAATTATCGCGGCCGGAGATTTGGCGCCGAAAATAAGCCAGAGAGTATTTGAAATTAACCGTAATGAATCAGTGGAAAGAAGTTTCGATTACGCGGATTTTAATAAATTATATATCGGCGCTTATATGGATGCGGAAATAAAAAAAGGAGACGAATTCAGTATTAGCATGGCCGGCAGAGCCCAAGATTTGGATAGGCTTAATTTTAATATCGAAGAAGGACAACTCCAGATATTGCAGGCAAAGAGAGAAGAGGACGGCAAGCTTTGTATTTTTTGTTTTAATAAAGAAATTAAAGCGACTATCACAATGCCGGAACTGAAATCATTTGTCGGTTTTAAAAACGCGGATGTTAAAATAAATGATTTTGAAAAAGATATTTATATCAGCGTCGGCGAAGCCGCGGAAGTTGCTATTGAATTAATGGGGCAAAATCTTAGTTGTTCTTTAAGCGGAGTGGATAGCGAGCTATTGTTAAGCGGTAGTGTTAGTGATTTAGAGTGCAAGCTTGACGGTCACGCGCGTTTAACCGCCGAAGACCTTATTGCTAAAAAAGTAAAACTGGACCAAAGTATTTATTCAAAAGCAGTTTTGGACGGCAAAGCCGAGACTTTGGGAGTAAAATTAGATAATCATGCCCGGCTAGGCGCGTTTAATTTTAGAACTGGAGAGATAGCCATAAATACATTTAGTTACGCTAAGGCGGAAGTTTATCCAACTAAAAAGCTAAGGGCGATAGCAAACGAAAACAGCAGAATTACATATAAAGGAGATCCAAGCGACAAAGTAACCGAAGAGTTTAAGAACGGAGAAATTAAACATGTCAGAATTTTAGAGTTAGATGATTTAAGTGAAGCCAAGTTTAAAATTAAAGTCGAGCCGGAAACTTACGCGCCCTTTATGTCTTCGGCCAGAGGTTTCACTTTAACGGCCGATTATAATGATTGGCCAGGCAGTGATAACATTATTTTCCGCTGGGAAACCGACCATGGCCGTTTTGTAACCGATTGGGATGATGTTGATTGGGATGATTTTAACATGGAACATCATGAATTTGAAACTGAAGAAGGAGAGATTTATTGGACGATTTTGCCGGAAAAATTTTCTGAATTTAGCTCAAGTAGCGATCCGGTTTATGTTTATGTTGAAGCTATTGGAGACGAGGATAAGGTATTGGATAAAACTCAATTAAAATTAATCTGGGATAGCGAGACCGGGGGAGTGTTTCGTGTTGAGGAATAGAAAGTATAAAGTATAAAGTATTAAGTATAAAGTAGAAAGTATTGGTTAATTAATAATTTTATTGATTTTATATAAAATTTGTGCGAAGAAGGAATATAAGATCTACAGAGATATCTCTGTAGATTTTGCGTTTTAAGAAATCTAAGTGTTCAAATATATATTCATTTATTAAATAACCGTGTAATTTTTTATAAAATAGTTGTCAGGAAATAAAAAATTATCAGGGCTGAGGTTATTTTTTTATTTTACACAGAAATTATTAAAATATAGACTTTTTTTAAGCTAGACATTTATCGCTGTTTATTTATTATTGATAGTTGGAATATTTTAGTATATAATAGTAATTAGAGATATAAAACCACACCTTTTCCTGTTTTAAGCGTGTGGTTTTATTTGTGAAAAATATATGAAAGATATAGAAAAATATTTAAAAACTTATTTTGGGTTTGAAGATTTTCGGCCCGGACAGCGTGAAATTATCAAGAACGTGCTTGACGGCGGCGATTCGCTTGTGTTGATGTCGACTGGCGGCGGCAAATCGCTTTGCTTCCAGCTGCCGGCTTTAAAATTGCCCGGATTAACGTTGGTGATTTCACCGTTAATATCTTTGATGAAAGACCAGGTAGACGCTTTGAAAGCCAATGGTATTGGGGCGGATTTTATAAACAGTTCTCTTTTAGGGGCTGAGATCGCGAAGCGGCAGGAGGCGGCCCGGCAAGGGGAGACCAAGATTATATATCTGGCCCCAGAACGCCTGGCTATGCCGGCTTTTCAGGATTTTTTAAAAACGCTTGAAGTGAGCTTGATCGCGATTGACGAAGCCCATTGTATCAGCGAGTGGGGGCATGATTTTCGGCCTGACTATCGGAATTTAATTAAACTGCGCGAACAGTTTAAGGAAGTGCCGGTAATAGCTTTGACCGCTACCGCTACGCCTAAAGTGCGCCAAGATATTGCCGTTCAGCTTGGCCTTAAGGGAGCAAAGCTGTTTCAGACCGGCTTTAACCGGCCTAATTTAAATTATATAGTCCGGCCAAAGCGAAAAGCTTTTGATGGTTTAGTCTCCCTTCTTAAAGAGCATAAAAATTCGTCAGCCATTATTTATTGTTTTTCGCGTAAAGAAACCGAAGAGCTAGCCGAGGATTTACGCGCTGAAGGCTTTTCGGTCCTGGCTTACCATGCCGGATTGGAAGGAAACGTCCGTAAAGAAACGCAAAATAAGTTTATACGTGACGAAATTAACATTATCGCGGCTACAATTGCGTTCGGTATGGGTATTGATAAGCCGGATGTAAGGCTGGTAGTGCATTATAGCCTGCCGAAATCTATAGAAGGTTATTATCAGGAAACCGGCCGGGCCGGGCGCGACGGCCTTAAAAGCGATTGCGTGCTGTTTTATAATTACGGCGATACCATTAAGCATAATTATTTTATTAAAGAGATGGAAGATGAAAATGAAAAGGCCAACGCGCGTCAAAAACTTTCGGAGATGGTGGAATATTGCGAATTAAATACCTGCCGCCGGGCGTTTTTATTGTCCTATTTTGGAGATTTGTCTCAGCCTAACAAGCATCCGGCTTCGCCCGTAAAGGCAGATCCGGGCAAGGCAGAAAACCTAGATTCTTTTAAACGGGTTTACTCGGACAGTAATTGCGGCGGATGCGATGTCTGTTTTAATCCGAGAGAAGAGTTTGACGGAACAGTGATTGCGCAAAAAGTTTTATCAGCCGTGATTCGAACCGGAGAGCGGTTTGGGGCGAATTACATAATAGCGGTGCTTAAGGGGTCGGGAAATAAGAAGATTTTAGAAAACAACCATGACCGGTTAAGCGTTTACGGAATTGTGGATGATTTTTCTTTAGACGAATTAAAGCAAATCACAAGGGATTTGATTGCCCGCGGTTTTATATTGAAAAGCCCGGGAGAATATCCGACTTTAAGCTTAAGTCGGGCCGGAAAAGATTTTCTTAGCATGAGAAAAAAGATTAATTTAATCAAGCCGACAATAGAAAAGGAAACAAAGGCCGTAAAAAGAGAAGAAGAGCTTGATTATGACAGGGAATTATTTGAGAAATTGCGCGTTCAGCGCAAGTGGATAGCGGACGAGCGGGGAGTGCCGCCGTTCGTTATTTTCAGCGATGCGACTCTAATCCAAATGGCTTATTATTTGCCGCAAAGCCTGGAAAGTTTTGCCCGGATTAGCGGCGTAGGAGAAAGAAAATTGGCGGAATGGGGGAAAATATTTACGGATTTGATTTTAAAATATTCGCGCGAGTGCGGTTTAAGCGAGCGGGAAATTCCGGCAGCCAGGAGCGGTCTTGAGCGCCGAACGTCCAGAAAGAGCTCGACTTACGCGGAGACCAGAAAATATATCAAAGAAAAATTGCCGCTTAAGGAGATAGCGGCTAAACGGGGACTAACCGCCAGCACGATTGTCGGGCACATGGAGAAGCTGATTTTAGCCGGCGAAGAATTCGATATTGAATATATGAGGCCTTCGGCTCTTCGTTTTGAAAAAATCAAGACGGCTTTTGCCGAGTCTGGCGGCGCTATGCTCGCGCCGGTCAGGGAAATTCTGGGCGAAGATTTTTCTTATGATGAATTGCGGTTTGCCAGGTTGTTTTTGTAATTATATATATTTATATTGACTTTTTTATTTAATTTTAGTAAAGTAGGGTAAATAATAGAGAAAATCCGCCAGGGAGGAAACGGCGGAATTTTTTGTGTCTGATCTTTGAAAATACCTATTATTAGGTTAAATATTTAATAAGTCATAGAATTGAAAGGAGAAGAACATGAATGGAGATGTCTACGCAAAAGTTGTTTCGGTAGAGGGAGAAAAATTACCCTGGACAATAAAAGAAAAATCAAAAAATATTTTTCGGTTAGACCTGGAGGTTCCTTATCAATTTACCTCAAAAGCTAAACCGGGAATGTTTTGCGCCTTTAAACCGGCGTCAGGAGAACACGTGCAAAGACGGCCGTTTTCAATTGTAGAAGCCCGAAAGGACGTGGTAAGTTTTATAGTCAAAGACGTCGGGCCGAACACGCATTATTATACGCATCTTTCGCGAGGCAGTATTATTAATATTACCCAGCCGCGCGGGAAAGAAATTGAAATAGACGAAAAGAAAAAGAATTATATTTTGGTTGCCGGCGGGATTGGAGCAGCAGCCCTGGTTTATATTGCCAGAAAATTACGGCTGCTAAATAAAAATGTCACGGTACTTTTGGGCGGCAAGAATTATAAGGAAATAGTCGGTTATAATTATTTTTGGGATTTGGGGTGTGATGTTAAAACTATTGTAGAGGAAGAGGCTTTTGCTACCGGGTTAGTGACGGATTTATTAAAATCAGAACTCTTTTCAGGCATTAGGGAGGAAGTTATTTCCTGCGGACCGATACAAATGATGAATGCGGTGCATGATTTATGTGA
>QMNH01000044.1 GCA_003647675.1 Candidatus Falkowiibacteriota bacterium
AAAGCGCTGGCTTTGTTCTTGCTTCAGGCAGGGTTTACCACGTCATCCCGATTACTCGGGGGCGAAGCTTGTAGCTATTTATCTCGAGAACAAATAACACCAAGCAACTTTTCACCTTTCACCATTGCAAAGCAATGGCTAGTATTGTCTCTGCGGCACTTTCCCTGGAATTACTCCCGGTGGGCGTTACCCACTGCCACGACCCCGATTACTCGGGGGAAGTCCGGACTTTCCTCCCCGACGTGATGTCGGGGCGGCTATCCGCTTACCTTGATATTATTAAAATTTAAGGTGCTAAACAATATTACGATATCATTTTTTTAATAAAAAGTCAAGTTATTTAATTATTTTTTTATTTAATATTAGCATATATTATTTTTTATATTTATCCCGCAAATAATCTATTACTCCTAAAGTGGACTTATTGCCTTTTTGGGGCGGGAACCATGACTGTCCTTTTATTAGCGGGTATCCATCATGCTTTTTAAATATTTTAGCTTCTGCCCGCTCCCATATTTTAAAAGTTTCCTCGGCTTTGGACAAATCAATTTTTTGTTCGTAATCCAGTAAGGTCCGGTTAAGATATAAAAATCCTTTTGGATATTCTTTGCTTATCCGCAGTGTCAGCTCCCAGTCTTCCCAGAAACCGATGCTTTCATCCCATCCGCCCAGTTTTATAATTTCTTTCTTCTTGTGGCACATTGAATTGGTATCAATTATTATCCGCCGATGCCAAAGCCGCTTTAAATCAAAATATTTTTTATGGCCGGTTAATTCGTCCCTTATTCTTTCTTCTTGCCCGTCTTCATTAACAAGCGTCAGCCTATAATTCTTTTTACAATAAACGATTACTTTTTCTCTATTTTGCGCAAACGCCTTATCCATTGCCTCTAAATATTCGGGGTACCAGGCATTGTCGCTATCCAGGTACGCGACTAAATCCCCTTTGGCTTTTTCCAAAGCGAAATTCCTGGCGGCCGAAGGCCCGCTATTTTTATCCAGCTTAAAATACTTAATTCTCGGGTCACTGAATTGCTTAACTAACTTTTCCGTATCGTCGCTGGAGGCATCATCTACGATAATATGCTCAAAAAAGGGGTAAGTTTGAGCTAAAACCGACTGAATTGCCCGCCAAAGTATATAGGCGCGGTTATAAGTCGGAGTGATAATGGTAAATTTTGGTATATAATTTTTACTTGACATATTTCATATTTTATGTTAAAAATATATTTCAAATTAATTTTTATTGCACATTTTAAATATAATTATATTATCTGAAAGGAGAGGAAAATGAAAGATAAAAAAGACGTAATTTTTATGTTTCCAGGGACTTTTAATAAAGGCAGTGAATGCTTTAAGGTCTTAGCTAAATCTTTTGAAAAGCATTATGACTGCCGCCCGTTTGACTACTCTGAATATTTTTTTAAGTTTAATGAAAAGCCAATTTATCCCCAGTATGGTTTTGGCATGAACGATCAATTGTTGCAATGCGGGCAAGAAATATGCACTTGCGTAACTGACGAACTAGAGGAGGAGCAAAAAATTATCTTGCTCGGCCACTCTAAAGGCGCGCTTTACGCGGCCTGGCTGGCCCAATGGATCTGGGCTGCCGGATACGGCCATAAAATTAAAGCTGTAATAATGATTGCTCCGGCCGCGCCCGGTGAAATTAATAATTTTAGCTTTTCGGGTTTTTGGGCATTAAAAAGCGTTTTAATAAGTGCTCTTTGGGGAAGTTTGGTTAAAAGATCTTTTTGGGGCACTTGCTGGGGCGTACTCAACGGCCTGAATCTAAGTCTGGAAGAAAAATATTTGATTTGGAAAAATCTGTACTGGGAGCCGCGCCAAGTTTTTCTGGATTTAATTTCTCCGCCCAAAATAAATTTAAAAAAAGTAAATTGTCCAAAATTGGTAGTCGGCGGTACGAAAGACAGGCTGGTGCCTCCTATAATTTCAAAAATGACTGCTCATCATTACCGGGCTGATCATTTAGAGATTGATATGCCGCATTACATGCTAGACAGCCTGATTTTAATTTCAAATATAATGGGCTGGCTTAAAATAAAAAAGCTTTTGTAGATTTATTATGCCCGGATTGTCCTTAGTTTTTTAAACGCCATTGTTAAAAAATCGCTTAACAATGGCTAAAAACTAACAGACAATCCGGTTTTATTTTTTCCAATCAGTAATAATAACCGCTTGTCCCTTATAATCAACTTCAAGGCGCTGTCCTTCTTTCCATCTTAATTTTCTAATAATCTCCTTGGGAATATTAATGTAATAGCTTCCCCGGCTATTTTTAATAATTTTTCTCATATTTTTTGCTTGATTAATCAATGATTAATCAATGATTAATCATTGTCCTTTATATTATACTACAAAAAATAAATTAAAAAAACCGGGACTTACCCGGTTATTAGCTTTGTAAAACAAATAAACTAAAACCTTTATAGATTAAATATAATTTAAAAATTTAGTAATTAACTACAATAATTAATAAATATTAAACGCTTTATAACTCTCCATTTCCAATGCTCCGTCTTATCCGCCTCATTAAATCAAGATAAAATTCCAGATTATTCAAGCTGGCCAATCTCATGCCCAAAGGTTCCTTGATTTTAAACAAATAATGAAGATATGCTTTTGAATATTCCCTTAACTCGGGCAATTTGCTATTTTTATTAATAGCTAAAAAATCATCCCTGAATTCAGCTTTATTAATATTAACTTTTTTATAAAATTTGTCATCCTGAACGGAGCAGTAGCGGAATGAAGGATCCCGAGGCTGTATTTTGTTTCTCTGTTCGGTCCTTCCAGCCGTCACGCTGCTTTTGCTTATTCTCGGGATTCTTCCCCTCCTTTCAGGCGGGTCAGAATGACAGTGCAAGAAAAGCCTTCCATGCCGTCCTTCCCGGGTCGGTATAACGCAGTCAAACATATCAACCCCGCGCTTTACCGCTTCAATAATATTCTCCGGATAACCGACGCCCATCAGGTAGCGAGGCTTATCCGCTGGTATTTCCGGAACCAAATAATCCAAAACCTTGTACATTTCTTGGCTGGTTTCTCCAACCGATAATCCGCCGATATTATATCCGTCCCAGCCCGAGTCCGTTCCGCTTTGCGCGGAAAAACCGACTTTTATTAAATCTTTAAGGCTTTTAAGCCGTAGTTCCTTGTCCAACCCTCCCTGAATCACGCAAAAAAGCAACGGTTTTTTGACTTTAATTTTATTGTAATAAATTTTAGTCTTTTTAGCCCAATAAGTCGTTAATTCAATCGATTTTTTAATATAATCTTTTGGGGCCGGCAAAGACACGCATTCATCCAGGCAGACAGCTATATCCACCCCCAAATCAAGCTGAATTTTAAAGGCTTTTTCCGGCGTTAGATAAAATTCCCGGCCATCAATATAAGACTTAAATTTAACGCCATTTTTTGATAATTTTACCAGGCTCTCCCCTGACCTGTTTCTGCCGCTTGCCAGGGAAAAAACCTGAAAACCGCCGCTGTCGGTTAATATCGGTTTCTGCCAGTTAATAAATTTATGCAGACCGCCTCCCTTTTTGATTAGCTTCTCTCCGGGCTTAAGCATTAAATGATAAGTGTTTGCCAGTAAAATTTGCGCGCCTAATTTTCTCATTTCGTCCGCCGTTATATGCTTTACCGCTCCTTGGGTAGCCACCGGCATAAAAAAAGGAGTCCTGACTTTCCCGTTAGCGGTTTTTAGCACGCCTAGCCGAGCCCTAAATTTTTTTGACTTTTTTATTATTTTAAACATAAATCCCCCACAAAATTATTTATAGATATTACCTAACTATTCCATCGTTGCTTTTCGCCGCGATATCATCATCTTCCAATTTTGAAGTTTTAGCGTCAGTGCTTAATATAATTTCCGCCTTGGTTTCGGTGTCTGTGGCTATTATTTTTGAGCCGGGGGTTAGCACCATAATCTTATTTCTGTCTTCTTCGGCCGGTACCACGCTAATATTAAATTCGCCGTCAGCTCTGAACACGCTTATGGGCAAGCGGCCAATATTCCAAATTACCCTGCGCGTAGAGCTATCGTAAGTAATTGTTCCCACGTTAGTCCTGTTTTTATTGTCCCACTCAATATAATCAGGCAGACTGGCTTCAACTTTTACGTTTTCCAAGTCATGCAAATTATTGGTAATCACCCAATAAATTTTTAAGCTGGTTTTTTCGCCTACCCTTAAGGGCAGGGGGCCATTTCCGACAGTAATATTATCCTCGTTAAAATACCTGGCTTCTTCGGAAAATTTTAAATCACTGTTTACTTTATTTATTATTGTATTACTGCGGTTATCTTCGCCGGCCGCGCCTTTTTGTGAATCTTCAAGCTCGCCAACGCTGAACTGGGCAAAACTTTTTACCTCGTATTTATCTCCAGCTTCAATATTCTCGGCTCCCATAGCCTGTATTGAAAAATCAATTGTTCCTTCTTTGTGGCGCTCGATCTCGGCCAGCGCGGGAATTTCTTCTTTTGTCCAGCTGATAGTATTTCCTTTTTCACGCCCGCCCGCGGGATCGTTAAGAGTTGTCCAATTAAGATAATCACTTTCTAAAACCGCCATAATAATTACGTCTTTCATCTCGGTTTCCCCTTTATTGTTATAAACTATGGAATAATTTAATGTGTCATTAAAACTAATCCCCTGGTCATCCCGGGAACCGTTTACAATTAAAGTTAAATTCAAATCGCTTTTCATAACTTCAAATTTCAAGGTTTCCTCGTAAAACTTATAATACACATCTTTTGCTTCCGCTTTTTCAAAAATAAATTTAATTTCCTGTTCGTTATCTATTTTGTCTAAAAATTTAAACTTTACGGGCAGTTCTTCGGTCTCATCGCTGATTTTATTTACTTGCCAGACGCCGGCTCGGATCATGCTAATAGCCGGTTCTTCATCTTCACTTTCCGGCTCCTCGCTTATTATCTCAATATTTTCCCGCGGCTCGAATGTCAGCCTGAAGCTGTTTATATAATTATTTTCTCGGGCATTAAAGCGCACCTTAATTTCATTTTCGGCGCCCACTAAAGCGCTGGCAATATAATCAAAATCAAGCTCTAGCCCAATGCCGCTTATCATGGTTGTTAAGCTGTCTTCTTTTTTGAATTCCGAAGAAAAATTTTCCGGTGAATATGTCAGGCTGGCCAATGCGATTCCGGCTTCATCTTCGCTTCCGATCCTCATGCCTTTGATTTTAACAATATTGACCGACTGCCCCGTGATAGCGCCCAGTTCCCACAAGCCCGTGTTTTCTTTGCTGGCTTCGGGAAAACTGTCCAGGAAAATAAAATTTTCCGGAAACTTAAGTTCCAGTCTGGCGTTTCTAAAAATAATATTACTTTGGTTTTCAAAAGTAATCGTATAAAAAAATTCTTCTCCGGCAATAACTTCGGTTTCCCCCTCTAAGCGAAGCACGGCCGCGGTCGCGTCTGAACCGGACTGCAAATAATAATAACTATATACGAAATATCCGACCGATGCCAAGCTGACAAAAGCCGTAAATAAAATAAAAAACCAAAAGAAAAAACCATGCTTTTTTAAAATGGTTAATTTTTTAACGTCAACCATACCACCCTTGTCGTCCTGATAAATTTCGTTTAAACTTTCTTCAATTTCTTCTTCGTTAAAATCCGGGTCTTCATCGCTAAAATCATGCCCTTCCTCCCTCTTTACTTCGGTATCTATATATTCTTCAAATTTTTCCGCTTCCCGGTCGGTAGGCAAGGGCCGCTTGGTAAACTCGGCTACGCTGGACTGCTTAAGGTTAATAGTAATACCGTCATTATTAACTTTATTTTCCTCCGGATTATTATTTTTTTTCTTTTGTTTTGGCATAATATTAATATAAAAAAAATATGATATTAATATTATACCATATTTTTTATATTTTACCCAATATTTTACCCAATTTTAAAAATTATATTATCACTTACAAAATTTCATTTACTTTTTTCATAAATCTATTAAAATCATCCAAATTTTTCCGGCAATATTGAAATATTTTCTTATTATCAATTTCCCAATATTGATGAATTAATTTATTCCTGAATTTTACCATTCTTCTTAAACTTAAAGCTAAATCCTTGCTAAATAGTCCTGCTTTTTCCAATTCATTAAAACATTCTCCAAAAGTTGAAACCCCTTTGCTGTATTTTTTCGCGGCTATATGCACGCAAACACTGCCGACAGCTTCAATCGCCAGCAGTAAATAATATTTTACTGCCGCTAAATTTTCTTTTTTTTTCCAAAATTCTTTCTCTTTAATGCCAGTAAGCCTGCTAATTTCCGCCAATGATTCATTGATTTCTGAAAATCTTTTTTTAATTTTTTGCTTATCTAGTTTCATAAGTTATTCGCTTCGCGAACCCGCCACTACGAATGCGGGACATGCGAATTGCCAATATTGAAATTCCTTTACTTTAAATTATACCGGTATTAATTCCTTTAACGATTGATAAGAAATATGGGAATCAATAGAGGCTTCAAGAGAAGTTTTCTCAATTAATTCGGCTAAAATTTTATCATTATTTGAAAGCAATAATTCGCCTTTGGCAAAAATATTATTCAAAAACGAACCTGGCGCCGAATTCAAAATAGTAATTTCAAATATATCTGGTGGTAAACCGGTAATAGCCGCCAATTTATCGGCAAGTAATAATTCTTCCTTAAAATCATCCATTTTACTTTCTTTTTTAAGATAAATCCCGATATCAATATCCCGAAATGTACGGGAATCCAAAAAGGAGCCGTATAAGTAAGCGAAAAGCGCCTTATCATAATCAAGCAAAGCCTTTTTTATCTTATTTTTAATCTCTTGCCGTTGTTTTTTGTTTTGTTTATTATATTTATTCATGGTTTAAGGTTAGCAAATTAATATTAATAAATCAAATTTATTACTAACTATATTGTCAATGTTAAAACAAGTAAAACACTAAATAAATTAACTATAAACTATTAAATCTTCATATAAAAATCGGCAACAAATAATAAGGAAGGTAATATTAAACAAATCCGCGATTAGCTGTTTTATGATACTGCTCTTTCCAACTCTTCGCAAGCCCAAAATATTTAAGATAAACTGATTGTTTATTTTTTTCCGCAAATCAAAAAAGCTCCCGGTGGAACCAATCGGCTTCTTCCGGCCTAAAATTCTTTTCCAGCCACCAGGGATTTCTATCCTGCAAATCCCGATATTCTATATCATAATCACGCATAATATTTATAATACTTTTAGCTAAACTTCACTTTAGTTAAATTTATATTTTAAATATACAATACTATAATTTAAATGTCATGTATATTTTAGCAAACAATATATTAAACAGCTTTTTTCAAAATTTTTTGTCTAGTTAAATTAACACTGAAAATTCAACGCTTTAATAATTTTTTTAAATCCAGCTGTAGCTTGCCCAGAAATTACCGCGCCTTTTAAAAGGTATTATTAGGCCATATAATACAATTTTTTCAAGGTTTTTTGTGTATATCTATACATTTTTTTCAAGGTTTTTCGCACAATAAATTTAGATTATAATCCGATTATACAAGCTCTTTTATTAAACCTGTCTGCTAAGGCCGGCGCGGATAGCCTAAAAATA
>QMNH01000045.1 GCA_003647675.1 Candidatus Falkowiibacteriota bacterium
CAGGTATGGCAAGGAGAAGACGCGGTTGCGGTTACACGACTGCAAGTTGGCTCTTGTGTTGTAGTACAGAAAAAAACCAAGGAAAAAGACGGGTATAGCGCTGTTCAATTAGGCTTTGGAGAACGCAAGGAAAAAAATATAAAAAAACCGCAAAAAGGGTCGATGAAAGGCTTGGGTAATTTTATGTATTTAAGGGAATTTTCCGTAGAGAATGAAGAATTAAAAAGAGGAGATAAGATTGAAATTAATTCATTTATGGCCGGAGACATTGTTCAGACAACAGCCGTTTCTAAAGGAAAGGGATTTCAGGGCGTAGTAAAAAGGCATGGATTTAAAGGTCAAAGCAAAACCCACGGCACAAAAGATCAGTTAAGAATGCCGGGCTCTATCGGCGCTACCGGACCAGCTCACGTTTTTAAAGGTCAGAAAATGCCGGGTCGAATGGGGGGCGGACAGGTTACTACAAAAAATTTGGAGATTATAAAAGTTGACATTAAAAATAATGTATTATCAGTAAAAGGCGCTGTTCCGGGAGCAAGGAATGGATTAGTTTTAATTTCAGGAGAAGGAGATTTGAATATTGTTTTACCCCAGACGATTGAAAAAAAAGACAAGAAAGAAATCGAGAAAGAAGATAATATTCAAAAAACAGTTGAGGAAGCGAAAGAAAAGGTTGATAAAAAACAGCAGACGACAGCAGAAAAAGTAAAACAGTAAACAGTAAACAGTAAATAGAAGTTTATAAAATAAATTTTGATAAGTATCGGAAAAATATTAAGGAAAACAAAAAATAAAGAAACAACATAAACGAAAATGATTAATTAACTATTTACTATTTTCTGTTTACTAATTAATATGTCTATAAAAGTAAAAGTTTACAATCAGAAATGCGAAGCAGTGGGAGAAGAAAAATTATCCGACAAAGTGTTTGGTGTTAAAGTTAACGAGGCCTTGGTTCATCAGGCTATGGTTGCCCAGATGAGCAATGAACGCCAGGTTTTAGCCCATACTAAAGATCGATCCGAAGTTCGGGGCGGCGGCAGAAAACCTTGGCGGCAAAAAGGCACTGGCCGAGCCAGAGCCGGATCAACCAGGAGCCCTATTTGGAGAGGCGGTGGCATTACTTTCGGACCCAGAAGCGAAAGAAATTACAAAAAGAATTTAAATAAAAAAATGAAGCAGAAAGCGCTTTTCATGGTTTTGTCCGATAAAGTTGAGAATAAAAAATTAGTGTTATTGGATAAACTGGAAGTAAAAGAGTTTAAGACAAAAACTATGAATGAGATGATGAGTAAACTGGAAAATGAGAAAGTAATAAAGCAAGAAAACAAGAAAACAAAAAAACAAGAAAACAAGAAAACAATAAAGCAAGAAAGCAAGAAAGCAAACAAGAAAGCGAAGAGGAGTGTTTTGATTATTATTGATAAAAAAGATGATAAAGCAAAATATTCTTTTAGAAATTTAGCAGGCATAAAAATAATTAATTTAGATAATATGAATATTTTGGATTTGTTGAAATACAGAGATTTAATTATTAGCCAAGCCGGAGTTAAAAAAATAGAAAAAAGAAAAGAATAATATGGCATTTTTTACCAGAAAAAAAACTGTAGACCCCAAAGAGGGAACAGGCAAGAAAAAGGAAGAAAAAAAAGCAGAAAAGCCGGCGGCTACGCGCGCGAGCGCTGACAAAGCCGGAAAATCTTCTTCTGTTGTTGCAGAAAAAAAAATAAAAGCAGTTGAAAAGATTGATACTGATAAAAAAGTTAAGGAAGAAAAAAAATCAAGCATGAAAGAGTTGTACGGCGGCGGACAAGCCGAAACAGGCGCGAAAAAAGACGATAAAAAGAGCGATAAAACCCCCAAAGGCAAGCCGGAAAGAATTTTTGGAGATGCTTACAGGGTAATTATTAGGCCTCTTGTTACGGAAAAAGCGGCAAATTTAGGCAGTGAAAATAAATATGTATTTGCGGTTAATATTAAAGCAAACAAAATTGAAATCGCGAAAGCTATAAACGAGATATACGGAATAAAGCCGGTGGGGATAAATATTATTTCAATTAAAGGAAAAAAAGTCAGATATGGCCGGACTATCGGGCAAAGAAAAAATTGGAAGAAAGCAATCGTTACTTTAGCGGCAGGCAAAACTATAAAAGTATACGAAGGCGTATAACTAACAATTAACAGTTAACAATTAACAGTTAACAATTTAAAATAATGGGAATTAAGAAAGTAAAACCTACAACACCAGGCAGGCGCCAGGCTCGATTTGATGATTTTTTGGATATAACAAAGAAGAAGCCGGAAAAAAGATTAGTTAAAATAAAGAAAAAGACAGGCGGTAGAAATGCGCAGGGGAAAATTACCGTTCGCCATAGAGGCGGCGGAGCTAAGCGTTACGTTAGAATAATAGATTTTAAAAGAAATAAATTCGATATTCCGGCACGTGTCGCGGCAATAGAGTATGACCCGAACCGGGGAGCAAGATTAGCTTTGCTTTATTACGCTGACGGCGAAAAAAGATATATTGTCGCCCCAGCTGGCCTAGAGGTAGGCGAAAACATAATAAGTTCTAAAGAAAAAATTGAGATAAAAAAAGGCAACGCAATGCCCATTGGATTCATACCGGCCGGGATAGCGGTTTATAACGTTGAATTGAATCCCGCCTGCGGTGGCAGAATCGCCCGCGGCGCCGGAAATTTAGTCCAGGTAATGGGAGTTGAGGGCAAATATGCGCAAATTAAGATGCCGTCAGGCGAGATTCGTTTAATAAAAAAAGAATGTTTATGCACAGTCGGCCAATCAAGCAACCCGGATAAAAGGCATATAAAATTAGGCAGCGCCGGCAGAAAAAGGCATCTTGGCTTTAGACCAACCGTAAGGGGTTCAGCCATGAATCCGGTAGATCATCCGCACGGCGGCGGCGAAGGCAATCAGCCGATTGGACTAAAACATCCGAAAACACCCTGGGGCAAGCCGGCTTTAGGGGTAAAAACCAGAAAAAAAGGCAAAGCAAGTGATAAATTAATCATTAAGAGAAGGAAGAAAAAAGGAAGTAGGCGATAGTTAATTATGTGATTAGTTAAACAGTTAATTAGAGATAATTAATTAACAAATTTACTGATTAACCTTTGAAGACGATAAATAAAATAATTAAAATATTTTAGAAAAAAACATGTCAAGATCACTGAAAAAAGGGCCGTACATAAATCAGCGGTTATTAAATAAAATTAAAGATTTAAAGCCCGGAGACAAAACTACGATAAAAGCCTGGGACAGATCCTGCACCGTTACTCCGGAAATGGTAGGTTTTACTATCGGTGTACATAACGGGAGACAACATTTTCCGGTATATATTGTTGAAAATATGGTAGGACATAAATTAGGTGAATTCGCGCCAACCAGGAAGTTTGTCAGTCATGGCGGCAAAATGGCTAAAACTCAAGCCAAGGCCAAGTAGACGCGTTTAAGACACGCGAAAGAAATGAAAAGAAAAGAAACGAAATTATAAGAATGAATATAAAATACAATAGAATAATTCGTGTTAGTTCGTAATTTTTCGTTAAATTAGTGTTTATATGGAAGTAAAAGCAACAGTAAAATATATTAAAATATCACCCCGAAAAGTTCGGTTGGTAGTTGATGTTATTCGGGGCTTAAAGGTTGATAAAGCTTTAGACCAGCTTAATTTTTTAAATAAAAAAGCGGTTAGGCCGATAGAAAAGTTAATTAATTCTGCCGTAGCAAACGCAGAAAATAATTTTGAGTTGGAAAAGGATAATTTATTTATAAAAGAAATAAAAGTAAATGAGGGTCCGACTTTGCATCGCTGGAAACCAAGAGCCAGGGGCAGGGCCACGCCGATCAGAAAAAGAACAAGCCATATATGTTTAGCGCTGGGAGAATTAGTTGAGAGCGGAGAAATTAAAGCCAAGAAGCAAAAATTGGAAGCACCGGTTAAGTTAGGCGTAAAACCAAAAGAAGACGAAGGAGTAAAAATAAAAGACAAAAAAACCGCTCCTGCCAAAGGAGCTGATGATAAACATGAAGAAGAAACCGGCAAGAAGATAATAGATCCAAGAGGCGAAGGCAAGGGCAAATATACCAAAATAGAAGGCGGAGCCAAGAAAAAAGGTTTTGGCAGCAAGTTTTTTAGGAGAAAATCCGGGTAAACAGATAATTCAAGTAAATTTGTTAATTTTTGTTAAATTAGTGTATATTATATGGGAAAAAAAGTTAATCCAAAAATATTTAGAATCGGAGTTACTAAAAATTGGCCTTCGAAGTGGTTTAGTACAGGCGAAAAATATGCAAAGAAAGTGGAGCAAGACGTTAAGACAAGAAAGTTTATCATAAAAGAGCTGCGCGAGGCCGGAGTTGACAAAGTGGAAATTGAAAGAAATGTTGACAAAATTAATGTTGGAATTTATACTGCTAAACCAGGCCTTATTATCGGCCGTGGCGGCGCTGGAGCAGAAGAATTAAAAAAGAAAATTCATTCTAAATTTTTAAAAAATTTCAAACCGGGAGATGTTAATTTGAATGTTTATGAAGTAGATCGTCCGAATTTAAGCGCGCAAATTATTATCCAATCTATGACTTTGGATATTGAAAAGAGAGTACCTTTTAGGAAAGTAATGAAGCAGGCCTTGAATCGTATTGAAAGAGCCGGAGCCCTAGGCGTTAAAATAATAGTAAGCGGCCGTTTAAACGGAGCGGAAATTGCCAGAAACGAGATGCTTACTTCCGGTAAAGTGCCCTTGCATACCCTGCGAGCTGATATTGATTATGCCAGGGGCGCGGCTAAGACTACTTATGGAGCGATCGGAATAAAGGTTTGGATCTATAAAGGCGATAAATTTGAGAAAGAGGAAGAAAGAAAAGGGGAGGTAGTTGGTGCCAGAAAAGGCCGGTAGCTGTTAGTTAATCAGGATTAAAGTTCACCTAATTAACTAGTTAACCGGATAATTGCTTTAAGCGTAAACAATAATTTTATTGGGCAATTATAAAAGTGATTAAAATTTGAATTCAAAAAAACCATGTTAATGCCAAAGAAAACTAAATACAGAAAGTCTCATAAAGGAAAAAGGGGCGGTAAAGCTAGCAGAAAGACTTCGGTCAGTTTCGGGAGTTTTGGCTTAAAGAGCTTGGACGCTCACTGGATAACTAGCCGTCAGATTGAAGCCGCCAGGAGGGTAATGACTCGCTATACTAAACGGGGCGGCAAAATTTGGATTAGAATATTTCCGGATAAGCCGGTCACCAAAAAAGGCGGCGAAATCCCCATGGGAAAAGGCAAAGGCGCGGTTGATCATTATGTGGTAGTTGTTAAGCCGGGGATGATTATGTTTGAGATGGAAGGAATACCGGAAAAAATGGCCAAGGAAGCCATGGAGCTAGCGGCGCATAAATTGCCGGTTAAATGCAAATTTATTACAAAATAGCTTGT
Source organism: Candidatus Falkowiibacteriota bacterium (assembly GCA_003647675.1). GTDB lineage: Bacteria > Patescibacteriota > Patescibacteriia > Patescibacteriales > UBA12075 > B7-G4. The sequence continues at coordinate 5,447 of QMNH01000045.1, forward strand.
AGCCGTTGGCTATTAGGTGTTAGATTTAATTTAAGATATAAAATTATATACGCCTATCAAGCTAAAAGCTAAAAGCTAAAAGCTAAAAGAATGGAATTAAAAGAATTAAAAAAGAAAAAAGAAAGTGATTTACATAAGATTTTGGCTCAGTCCCGTGATAAGCTGCGTGATTTAAAGTTTAAGGACGCGAGCAAACAGCTAAAAGATGTCAGGCAAATCAAAAAAATAAGGGTTACGATTGCCCAGGTTTTGACGTTATTGAATAAGATGAAAATAAAACAAGAAAGCAAGAAAGTAAAAAAACAAGAAAGCAATAAAACAATAAAACAAGAAAGCAAGAAAGTAAAAAAACAAGAAAACAATAAAGCAATAAAACAAGAAAGCAAAAGAGCAAGCAGTTCGGCAGAAAAAAAAGATTAAACAATTAAGATATTAAAATATATGGAAAAAATTGATAAAAAAACCGATAAGAATATAAAAAAGACCGTTATTAAGAAAAAATTTAATGGCGTAGTTGTTAGCGATAAGATGGATAAAACGATTGTTGTCAGAGTAGATAGGGTAAGCGTGCATCCGAAGTATAAAAAAAGGTACACAGTTAGTAAAAGATACAAGGTTCATGACGAAAAGAACAAGAAAAAAGAAGGCGATAAAGTTACCTTTATTGAATGCCGGCCAATATCCAAGGATAAAAAGTGGCGGGTAGTATATAGTTAAGGAGTATTAAAAATTTATAAGAAGAAAGTATGATTTAACTTTATACTTTTAACTTTATAACTTTTAACTAATAAGATGATACAAGTAGAGACAAAACTTAAAGTAGCCGATAATTCAGGCGCGCGCATAGTAAAGTGCATAAAGGTTTTAGGCGGTACCAGAAAACGCTACGCGCGGATTGGAGAAGTTTTTACGGCTTCTGTTAAATCCGCGACTCCCCACACGCCGATAAAAAAAGGTGATGTTGTTAGGGCGGTTTTAGTGCGTACAAGAAAAGAAATCAGAAGAAAAGACGGAACATATGTTCGGTTTGACGAAAATGCTTGTGTTATAATTGATAAAGAGAAAAAGGAGCCAAAAGGCACGAGAATTTTCGGTCCGATTCCAAGAGAAGTAAGGCGCAAAGGCTTTTTTAAGATAGCATCGCTAGCACCGGAAGTTTTATAAGTTAAAAATTAATAATTAAAAATATTTGTCCCGCTCTATTTTAAATGTATTGTGGCGGGATCAAGCAAAGTTTTGATAAATTTGTAAAAAATCAGTAATTCGTAGCTTATGAAGATTAAAAAAGGCGACAAAGTTAAGATAATCGCGGGCAAAGACAAGGGTAAGACCGGAAAGGTATTGCAGGTTTTTATTTCCCGAAGCAGGGCTAGTATAGAAGGCCTAAATCTACTGATTAAGCATATGCGTCCCAGAAGACAAGGCGAACAGGGCCAAAGAATTGAATTTCCGGCGCCGATGAATATTTCAAATATGATGCTTATGTGCCCAAGATGCGGTAAAGCGGCCAGGGTAGGCTACAAAATAGTAAAAGTAGACCCCAAAAAATCCCAAGTTAGTTCAGGTCCGGAAGCCGGGAAAGAAAAAAAGAAAACGAAAAATAAAAAATATCGGGTTTGCCAAAAATGCAAACAAACAATAGATTAGCTTTTAGCTTGTAGTTTTTAGCTTATAGGCATTTATGGCCTAAAAGCTAACACCTAAAAGCTAACACTTAAAATATGAGATTAAAAGAACAATATAAAAAAGTAATAATACCTAAATTAAAAGAGCATTTTAATTATAAAAATGATTTGCAAGTTCCCAGACTGGAAAAAGCGGTTATTAATGTTGGTTTTGGCAGACGCATGAAAGAAAAGGCTTATATTGATTATGTAGTAGAAAGTTTATCAAAAATTACCGGGCAGAAGCCGGTTCTAACCAAGGCAAAAAAATCAATTTCATCTTTTAAGATAAGGGAAGGCAATATTATCGGCGCTTGTGTTACCCTAAGGGGAGGA
>QMNH01000046.1 GCA_003647675.1 Candidatus Falkowiibacteriota bacterium
ATTTTTTTGAAATAATTGAAGTTATTACCCAGCCGGATAAAAAAGCCGGCCGCAAACAGCTGCTAGCCGAACCGCCCATTAAAACCGAGGCCTTAAAATATAATATAACTGTCAGACAGCCGGAAAATATATCTGATTATAATCTCCCGCAAACAGACTTAATAATGGTTATTGCTTACGCGCAAATTTTACCGGAAAAAATCTTAAATATCCCCAAATACGGCGCTGTTAATCTGCATGGTTCGCTTTTACCTAAATACCGGGGAGCCGCCTGCGTCCAGGCGGCAATTTTAAACGGTGATAGCGAGTCTGGTATTTCTTTTATTAAAATGGATGCCGGAATTGATACCGGCCCTATTTTAATTAATAAAAAAATGGAAATTAAGCCAACTGGCACAGGCGGCTCTTTATACGCTAAATTATCTGAATTGGGCGGTAAATTTATTGTTCCCACCCTATCTGATTATATTAAAAGAAAAATTGCGCCCTATTCACAAGACCAAACACAAGCTAGCTACGCAAAAAAACTTAAAAAACAAGATGGGCAAATTAACTGGAATTTGCCCGCGGAAAAAATTGAACGCTTTATCCGCGCTATGAGCCCATGGCCGGGAAGCTACAGCCTAATAAATACCAAGATTTTAAAAATATTAGAAGCAAAAAACAAACTTCTAAAAACTAATAAATATAAAATTGGAGAAATATTTTTATATAATGGATTTCCAGCTATTCAGTGCGGGAAAGACGCGTTGATTATAGAAATACTGCAGCTAGAAGGAAAAAAAGAAATTAGCGGTAAGGATTTTATTAAAGGATACTTTAAATTTATAGGTTCTATTCTAAAATAATATCCATAAAACAAAGCGCCCCCGTATCTTTATCGGATGCGCGGACGCTTCAATCCCCATGCTTTCCCTTTTCCAAAGACACTAGATTCCTTTGGAATTAGGGGGATTAGCAGTAAACTGATAATCCACAATTATTATACATTATTAAATATTTTTGTCAATATGGCTCTTGTCAATATTATGTGCAAATGACTTTACAAAATGTGTAAAAAATAATAGAATAAAGTGTTGATATAATTTAATTTTAGCTAACATTAAATTATAAATAATAAATAATAAATAATAAATTTTTTGGCCCATTCGTCTAATGGTTAGGACGCATGGTTCTCATCCATGAAACAGGGGTTCGATTCCCCTATGGGCTACATAAAACCGCCGGCTTAAATATGGCCGGCGGTTTATATGATGCTAATTTATTTTACTTTCTCTGCCATTTCCTCCAGCTCTTCGTCCGAAAAAAAATCAATTATAATCTGCCCGCCCTTGCCTTTTCTTTTTATTTCAACTTTTGTACCGAAAAATTCACGGAACTTAAATTCCTTGTCCTTGTCTTTATAATTGATTTTTATCCGGGCTGCCTTAGTGCCGCCCATTTTTTTAACCAGCTTATTGGTGTCGTCAACCGTTAAGTTACTATGAAGAATTTTTTTAAATAAACTTGTTTGTTTTTTTTCATCATCAAAACCGATTAAATACTTTGCGTGCCCTTCATTTATCCTTCCTTCTATTAAAGCGGACTTTATGTTTTGGGGCAAATTAAGCAAGCGTATGGCATTAGCTATAACCGGTCGTGATTTTCCTACTTTTTTCGCGACTTGTTCCTGGGTTAAATTAAATTCTTCCATTAATTTTTCGTAAGCACGCGCCAAATCAATCGCATTAAGGTTCTCACGCTGAATATTTTCAATTAAAGCAACTTCAAGTTTTTGCTGTTTATTAACATTCCGGATAATAACCGGCACTTTGCCAAGGCCGGCTGATTTCGCTGCTCTTAAACGCCTTTCTCCGGCAATAAGTTCATACTGACCGTTATTTTTAGTCGCAATTAAAGGCTGGATTATTCCATGCTCCTTTATAGAAACAACCAATTCTTCTATGCTGTTTTTATTAAACTCATGGCGGGGCTGCATTGGATTAGTATTAATTTCATCAATGCTAACTTCTAGAACCTGCTCATTATCATTCTTTAAACTATCCTCTCTCTTATCTTTCTCGCCAATGGGACGAGCTTTGTTTGGAATTAGGGATCCTAGCCCCCTACCTAAACCTGCTTGTGGCATAAATTATTTTAATAATTAAAACATTAAATAATTAAAAATTATTTAAAAATTACAAAATTACAAAATTTTATCTAACTATATAATAAATAATTAATTATTAAGGCATAATAATTCCCTGGCTAATCTTTCATAAGCTTTTGCTCCTTTTGATTTCGGATCATAATGCAAAATTGAACGGCCATAGCTTGGAGCTTCGGCTAAGCGGACGCTACGGGGAATAATACTGCGAAACACGCGATTGGGAAAATATTGGTACAATTCATTCATTACCGATTTTGACAAGCGGTTGCGGGTATCAAATAAAGTAATGACCGCGCCAAGAATGCTTAACTCCGGCTTTAAATGGCTTTGCACTAAGCTTATGGTATGAAGCAGCTGACTTAAGCCTTCTAACGCGTAATACTCGCTTTGAATCGGAATTAATATCTCATCAGCCGCTACCAGACTATTAACGGTTAAAAGTCCCAGCGAAGGCGGGCCGTCAATTATTATATAATCATACTCATGCTTAATATCGTTTAAAATATTTGACAATTGATATTCCCTATTCTCCATGCCTACTAGCTCAATCCCGGCTCCGGCCAACGAGATAGTGGAAGGGGCTATTTTCAGCCTGTCTTGCAAGGTGCGCTTAATTACCTGATGCAGGGGCTTATCGCCTATTATCGCTTCGTACACTCCATGGGATAAATTTTTATGGTCAATGCCGATTCCGGAAGTGGCGTTTGCCTGCGGATCAATATCAACCAGCAAGATTTCTTTTCCTAAATGAGACAAATAAGCTCCTAAATTTACAGCCGTAGTTGTCTTTCCAACCCCGCCTTTTTGATTTACTATGGATATTATTTTAGACATAAATAACAGATAACAGTAAAATTAGCAACTATTAATATCTACTCCTAAGCGCCTTTTTTCTAAAGTCTTAATATTTATATTTTTTATTAAAAACTATGTTTCTATTATACTTGAATAATGCTACTTTGACAAATTAATATTTTTTCCTTATAATACGTTATATATACGCTAAAAATTGCGTATTTTATATTGCCCGGATTATCAAATACTCTTCCTGGTCAGTTAAGAATTCTAACTGCCAAATCTATTAAATCCTTACTAGGCCAAATATTAAACACCTTGTATAAAATAAAATATTATAAATCTTAAATTTCAAATCTTAAATCTAAAATTATTCCGCCCAGGTGGAGAAATTGGTAGACGCGCGGGATTCAAAATCCCGTTCTGGCAACAGAGTGTGGGTTCGATTCCCCCCCTGGGCACAAAATAAAATGCCTCCCCAAAAGGGAGGTGTTTTATTTTGTGTTCAGGGTTGGGTCGAGAAACCACTTTGATTATGCCGATTAAAATAATCCAAATAATTAAACTTAATTACAACTTCTTTATATCCCAATAACGGCAACAATGATGGTGTGGGGCTTCCGCCCCTTCGATTCCCACCCTGGGCACAAAATAAAATGCCGCCCCGCAGGGGTGGTGTTTTATTTTGTGTCTTGGGTCGGGCCGAGAAGCCACTTTGATTATACTGGTTAAAATAATCTAAAATTTAACCTAATTATTACTTTTTTATCCACTCAACAGCGGTAATGACGGTGTGGGGCTTCCGCCCCTTCGACTCCCACCCTGGGCACAAAATAAAATGCCTCCCCAAAAGGGAGGTGTTTTGTTTGAAAATTGTCATCGCTTCGCGAGATCTGGCGAAGCCTAGAAAAATTGAAAATTTAATTATTATTTAAAAATTATAAATTTCTTCAATCTTCTTCCTCCAAACTCTCTATCTTCTCCATTATCTCTTTATTTTCGGGATTTAAATCCAGAACCTTTTTAAAAAAATCTAAAGCCCTGTCTTTTTCCCCGATTCCTTCAAAGGCCAGGCCGATGCTATATAAAGCATTAGAATGGTTGGGAACAATATCTAATACTTCTTCAAAATTATTAATCGCCATATCAAAATTCCCTATATTATAATAAATTCTGCCTTGCTCGTAAAAAACATCCGCGCTTGGCTGTTCTTTGACGATTTTATCAAGAATCATTAAGGCGTCATATTCTTTGCCACTTTGGGAGTAAGCTTTTGCCAGATTAAATTCAGCTTCAAAATAATTATTTTTTAAATTATTTGCTTCCTCTAAAACGGAAACCGCCTCAACAATAGCTCCGGTTTCAAGATAAAGCTTGCCTAATTCAACTGACAATACCGGATTTGTCGGTTCTAATTTTTTTGCTTCCCTAAAAGCTTTAATCGCGAAAACCTGATTGTCTTTAGAATACGTGCCAATATCGCGATAAATTATACCCAAAGCCTCATTCGCAATTATTGAAAAAGGAGCTTCTTTCACGGACTGGCGCGCCCAATCAATGCTGTTATTCACTAAATTGCCGGCTTTTTTTATATCTCGGCCGGTTTCTTCAAGCTCAGTGATGGCTTTTTCTTTACAATATTTAGCTAAAGTAATTTTATAATTAAATCGTCCGGGATTTAAATTAACCGCTTTTTGCAAACCATATTCCCCGGCCTCTGCTTTATTATAAAAAGCTTCCGCTACCCAATATTTTACTTCAAACGAAAATAAAATTATCCAACCGGCCGCTAACAAAAAAATAAGTAAAAACAAACCATTGAATAAATCAGGATTTGTTGTTTTGTTTATTTTATATAAATTAAAATCCGGCTTAAATTTTTTCCCGCTATCCCTGCTGATTTCCCTGGCTATAAGCGCCAGCAAAGACAGGAAAAGCCAGAATAAAAATATCAAAACAATATTGGGCATTATAAAAAACTGCCCGATTAAAAGTAATAATACCGGCGCCATAAGGCTGGCCGCGATCGTATCGTAATCCCCGGCTTCTTTGGATGTATTAATTTTATATTTACTGGCAAAATAATCTAAAAAATTATAAAATAAATAAAAATAAAATAAAATAAAAAACAAATAACTTAAAGTTCCCACTATACCGGTAGTAATAATTAACTCAAAAATATAGGCAGCCGGCTTATTAAACCTTAAATACCAATAATCTGTATTGTTAATACTGGCATCCCTATGCAATGAAAAAACATAAGGAAAAGTATCCGAACCATATCCCAAAAACGGCTTATTTTTTACTGCTTCTTTGGCTATGGAATAAGAATTATTAAAATCCAGCTGTAATTTAGCCGTCCGGCGGTTTGCGAAAACATTATTATCAACTATAAAAATATTTATCAAAATTATGCCAAGCAGTAAAATTATAGATACCAGATAAAAAATCAAATTCTTTCTTTTTCTAAATTTATTTTTTAGAAAATAATTATTTACTAAAAACAAAAATACCAATCCCGCCAAAACCAGCCACCAAGCCGGGGGGAAATTTATCATCAGCAGAAAGAAAAAAGACAAGCACAAGAAAAAAATAATCACCAGTTTATGCAAATTTTTTTTAATTATTAACTCAAGAGAAGCGCGATTAAAAAGGATGCCGATTATAAATATATTAATTACGGCTAAATATATTGCCAAATCTTCAAAACTTCCGGCTGATAATACAAAAAATTGGTTTAATAAAGAATCGCTGCCTAAATTAAAAATCCAGGAACCGATAAATAATATTAAAGTAAAAAATACTACTGCGAAAAAACTTAAAATTACTGCTTTTATTATTTCTATAATATCACGCGCCTTAAAATAGCTGGCAGTAAAAAAATATAATAATACTATTGATACAAAAGTTAATAACGGATTTGTATAAACACCATAAGAGCCGAACACGGAAGAATAAGCATCTAAACTAAAAAAAGCCGCCAAACCATAAACAGCTAACAGCAAAATTATAGGAATATTGAAAAATGTTTTTATAAATTTAAATTCCCCCTGCTTCAAGCTTTTCCCTAGCCATAAAAAAAATATCAAAGGAATTAATATCCAAAGTAAATAATCTTTGTTAAAATTGTCCATACCCAGGCGGGAAGCTGTCCAGGGTAAAAAAAATAAAGGCAGTATTACCACCAATCCTTTAAATAAAAATAATATTATATAATCTAGGGTAATTTTATTTTTCATACTAAGGAATATTTTGGGGCTTGGATTTATCAAAAATATCTTTTACAAAAACGCTAACTGCCGTGGCTACCGGAATTGAAAGAATAGCTCCGACTACGCCGCCTATCTTAAAACCCATTAAAATAACAGCGATACTGATGATCGGGTTTAAGCCGACTACTTTTTGCATTAATTTAGGTACAATAATATTGTTTTCCACTAACTGAATTATGTAATAAAGAACAGCCACAAAAACCGCCAGCATTGGCGCCTGGGTAAAAGCGAGAAATATCGCTGGAATAGAAGCCAGTATTGGGCCCAGATAAGGCACGAATTCCGTAAGGCCGGCAATCAACGCCAATACTAACGCGTATTTTACCCCTAAAATCAAAAGACCGATATAAGTCAGCGTAAAAATAATCAAAGACAATATTAACTGGCCCCTTAGCCAAAGGCCAATTTTTTTCTGCATCTTATTGATAAGCTGCATTGCATGTACCTGATGTTTTTCCGGAGATACAGACCATACTATTTTTTTCATGGCATTTTCTTCCACTACCATATAAAAAGTAATGACTAAAACCAATATAAATGTTATAATACCGCCGAAAATTCCTGTTACCGTGGAAAAAACACCACCAGCCGCGTTTTGCAAATTGGAGCTGATCGCGCCAAAATTTTCCCTTATATTGTCCAATATACCATGCTTGGAAGTATATTCCTTTAAAATTTCAATTCCAGACACTATTTTTTCAAATATTTGCGGGAAGTTATTAATTAATTCGCTTACCTGTTCTACTATGGGCGGTATGATTAAATAAATTACCGAACCGACAACAATGAATATAAGCAAATAAATTAAAAAAATTCCAATCACTCTTGGTATTTTCTTTTTTCCCATCCAGTCAACCCAAGGATTTACCGCACTTGATAAAATTAAAGAAACAAACAAAATCGCTAAAATTTCCCTTATTAAATAAAGCAAATAAAATAATATAAAAATAAATATTATTTTTACTACTGACAAAGCATTGATATTTATATAAATTGGCCTCTTGTTTGATTCCACGGGTTTAGTTAATTAAAGTGATTAGTTAATTAGCATGGCTTTCGATTATTTTGTTGTTGTTTACTATTTATTTTATACTAAAATTATATAATATTATTTAAAAATTAGCAATTATACAGCTTGTAGGTTTTAGCTTGTAGGTTTTAGCTTGTAGGTTTTAGCTTGTAGGTTTTAGCTTGTAGGTTTTAG
>QMNH01000047.1 GCA_003647675.1 Candidatus Falkowiibacteriota bacterium
GTAAATATAAGCCACTGACAATGGCTTGCCGCATATTTGGCATACATGAATTTTGGTGGGATGTAATAAAACCGCTATCTTGGCATAGCATCCGGGTTTAATCTCAATATTATATCTTTTACATTGTTTGTCCCACCAGACTCTTCGTTTTTTTCCATTTTCTGATTTGCCAGTAACAACCCATTTAACTTCTCCATTTTTTGATAATTCAAAAAACAGCCCTTTGTAGTTTGGGTGTGCGGTTATAAATTTGGTATAAGCAGTAAAATTTTTGTGCCAAGTTCTATTTTCTTTCTTAGCCATATTATAAAAAAAAATTAATTGTTTTTTTATATAATTTCGCGAATTGTTTTAATTCAATAATATCAATCCTTTGTTCTGCGCTTTCAGCTTTTGAAATATATGATTGAGGTTTATTAATTTTTTCGGCAACCTCTTTTTGCGTAAAACCGATTTCAGTTCTCGCAATCTTAAGCTTTTCGGCAATTTGTCTATATTCGTTTTGATGTATTGCTTTAGTCATATTTATATGATATATTCAAAATAAGAATATTCAAAATTTGAATAATTATAAATTCTATGAAAACCGCAAAAACAATGTATGGGCTGGAATATAAATCATATGACGGAAACCGTACATTTGATATTTTTGAAATATTTAGCAAAGCGGAAAAGCGCGCTGAAAAAATTGATAAACTAGACTATCAATACGCGCCTCTTTTTATCTTTAAAGCTGAATTTAATCCAAAAAGGATTTATACGGAAAACGGAGCATGGAATTATGATGACTGCATGGACACATTGGATTATAACACTATAAAAATTTTAAAGCACTTATCGTGAAGTTAATTATTAGAAGCAATTATAAGCAAATAGAAATTTTGGCTAAGATTAAGTATTTTTAAAGACCCAAAAACCGTATAGATATTATAAGCAATTATAAGCAAATATGGATAATAAACAAAATAAAATAATCATAGACGCGCTTGAAGAAGCTGAACATCTTTTATCAGAAGAATATCAATCTGTCGCAGATGATGATTTGCGCTAGAGATATGACGGTGTACTGGAAAAACTTAAAATAACAATAAATCAAGTTAAAAAATAAAATAAAAAAATATGAAGGAGGCAATCATTTACGTTAGAGTATCTTCTCGCGAACAAAAACAAGAAGGCTACTCTATCCCAGCTCAAAGAAAATTACTTAAAGAATATGCCAAGGCAAATGATTTTGATATTGTAAAAGAATTTGAAGACGATGAAACCGCCAAGAGCGCCGGTCGGACCGGGTTTGGGCAGATGATTGAATTTATCAAAGAGAACAAAAACGTTAAAAGCATACTCGTAGAAAAAACCGATCGGCTTTACCGTAATTTCAAAGACTACGTCACTATTGACGAGCTTGATGTTACGGTTTTTTAAATTAAGGAAAATGAGCAAATTGGCAACGGCGCTAACTCGCACCAGAAATTTATGCACGGTATTAAAGTTTTGATGGCTAAAAATTACGTTGATAATTTAAGCGAAGAAGTAAAAAAAGGCCAACGTGAAAAAGCAAGTAATGGATATTTTCCTGGTACACCGTCAGTTGGTTATAAACTAGAAAAAATCGAGGGCAAGAGTCGGGCAATAGTTGACGAAAAAAATAAGCATTTGCCGATAAAGATGTTTGAGTATTACGCTACTGGGCATTATTCACTTTTAACTTTAACTGCCAAAGTGAAAGAAGATGGTCTGATGACCGGAATTTATCCGCACCATTCAAAAATGAAAATATTAACTAAGGCTTCGGCGCATCGGATTTTGCACAATCCTTTCTATGTCGGCGATTTTGTTTGGAATAAAAAAAGATACAAAGGTTCTCATGAACCATTAATATCTAAAGAGTTGTGGAACAAGGTCCAAACCGTGCTTAGTCGGTACGAAAACAAAAGTGGAGCCTATAAATTCCGCGACAATTTGGCCATGTTTCCATTCAAGCGTCTTTTGACCTGTGGTGAATGCGGTCGAAGTATAACGGCTGAAAAGAAAGTTAAAAAATTTGGCAAAGAATATACCTATTATCGTTGTACAAAATACAACACAAATTGTCAACAAAAAAATATTAGCGAAAAAGAACTTGACCGCCAGATGCAGGAGTCGCTGAACGGCCTCAAAGTGCCAGCAGAAACGCAGTTGAGTATATCCGAGGGCCTGAAGAAGTCTTTTGAGTTCAAGCGTGGCACAGAGGATGTTTCTTGGCAAAATTTGGAAAAGAAAAAAAAGGATCTGGAAGAAAAAATGGCCATCCTTTATGAAGACCGACTGAACAAAATTATAACCCCGGAATTTTATCAAAATAAGTTCGCTGAATGTGCGTCCGAAGTCGAAAGCCTAGACGTAAAAATCAGCCACTATACTCAGGCGAATATAAACTTTTATGTTTTCGGCATGAAAATTTTAGAACTCGCTGATAACGTTGGTTTTCTTTATGAAAATGCAAATCCGGACGAAAAACAGGAACTAATGAATTTCCTACTATCGAACTCCAAGCTAAAGGACAAAAAAATGCTAATCTCATACAAAAAACCCTTCGATGCGATACATCAAAGGGTCAAGTGTTTCGATATGCGGGAGTGACGAGGCTCGAACTCGCGACCTCTTGCGTGACAGGCAAGCGCTCTAACCAAACTGAGCTACACCCCCGGACAATTTTATATTTAAAATTTAAAATTTATACATCAACATGCAAAAAATAAAATAGTCTTTTCCTCGACTATCTAGGAAAATCCTAACATAAAAATAAATAATAGTCAATTATTTTGATTGACATAATCTTTATTATATGATATTGTAATATTAAGCTAGTAGTCAATTGATATACTAGCTTTTTTTATTAAATTAAAATATAGCGTGATATACTGCATTATATATGCCGTATGTCGCTCAATAAAAATATGTCAGATTTAAGCAACGCGATAAAACAAATATGCGAGGAAAAGGGTTTAAGTTATGAGGCGGTTTTGACTACTATAGAGTCGGCTTTGTCCGCGGCTTACCGCAAGGATTTTGGCAAGAAAAACCAGAATGTACAGGTTGAATTTGATCCGGAAACGGGAAATTCAAAAGTTTTTGATATTAAAACCATTGTCGAGGATCTGCCGGAAGTAGAAGAAGAGGAAGAATTAGTAGGCGAAGGAGAGGTTGAAAAAGATTTTAAAGAAAAAGAACCAGAAAAGAAAAAAAAATCAAAAAAAGATATCAAAGAGGAAGCCAAAAGCAAAGAAGGGGTCGTGGCCAGCGAAGAAGAGCCGGAAGAAGAGGAGAGAAAATTTAATCCAAAAACCGAAATTCAGATAAGCGACGCGAAATTAATTAAAAAAACTTCTAAAATCGGCCACGAACTAAAAGTAAAACTGGAAATCCCCGACACTTATGGCCGGATGGCGGCTCAAACCGCTAAACAGGTAATAATCCAAAGGCTGCGCGAAGCGGAAAGAGAGATGATTTTTAATGATTTTAAAGATAAAGAAAATGAAGTAATAAGCGGCGTAGTTCAGCGCCGGGAAGGTAAAATAGTGCTTATAGATTTAGGAAAAACGGTCGGTGTTTTGCCGCAGGAAGAGATGATTCCGGGCGAAGTTTACAAGTCGGGCGACAGAATAAAGGTTTTTGTTAAAGAAGTCGGCTTAAAATCTAAGGGGCCGGAAATAATATTATCAAGAACCTCCGAGGAAATATTGAAAAAAGTTTTTTATTTGGAAATTCCGGAAATTTCAAACGGATTAATCGAGATAAAGGTGGTGGCGCGCGAGGCTGGATTTCGTTCCAAGGTCGCGGTTTGGACCGATTCGGACAATGTTGACCCGATTGGTTCTTGTGTTGGACAGAGAGGCGCGCGCATCCAGACTGTTATAAGCGAGCTCGGAGGAGAGAAAGTTGATATTATAATGTATGACGAAGATCCGGTAAAATTTATCGCTAACGCTTTATCTCCGGCTAAAATTATAAATATTGATATTAAAGAAAAAGAAAAAAAAGCAATTGTTAAAGTTATGGGAGACCAATTGTCTTTAGCGATTGGCAAAGGCGGCCAAAATGCCCGTTTAGCGGCAAAGTTAACCGGTTGGAAAATTGATATTATGGAAGAAAAAGCCAAACAAGCCGCGGAATCAGTAGAAACTGAACCGGAAGCAGATAAAGAAAGCAAGGAAACTGCGGGGAAAGAAAGCAAGAAAACAGAAGAGAAAGAAAACAAAAAAACAAGAAAGCAAGAAAGCAAAGATAAGAAAGAGAAGAAAGAAGATAAAAAAGTTGAGAAGAAAGAAAAAACAGAAAAGCAAGAAAGCAAGAAAACTGAAGAGAAAGAAAATAAGAAAACCCATTCGGCAAGCTCAGGGCAGGCAAAAAAACCCATTCAACAGGTTCAGGGCAGGCAAGAAAGCAAGGAAAAAAAGGAAAAAAGCAAAGAAGACGAAAAAGCAAAAAATAAAGAAGAAAAAAAGTAATTTATATTATTATTAATTATTTAATTTTTTTCATAATTCAAGCATAAATATTGTGTTACGCGTTACGCGTTATGAGCTATGAGTTATGCGTTATGAGCTATGAATGACAAGATTTACATTATCGGGCATAAAACACCCGACCTTGATTCGGTCGCGGCCGCTATTTCTTACGCGGATTTTAAAAATAATATAGAAGAAACAGATAAATATATACCGGCTGTTCCCGGAAAGATGAATAAAGAGACCGAGTATGCTTTGGAGAAATTTAAATTCGCCAAGCCGGAAGAACTCCAAAGCGTTGAAAATAAAAATATTATTCTGGTTGACCACAATGAATTTTCGCAAGCAGCCGCTGGCGCGCAAAAAGCTAATATTATCGGGGTTTTGGACCACCATAAAGTGGATTTTAAATATAATGAACCGATTCTTTTTAATATAAAACCCTGGGGCGCGACTTGTTCTATGATTGCCGATATGTATTTTAAACTGGATTTGGAGCCGGGAAAAGAATTGGCTGGCTTAATGCTGTCGGCCATATTAGTAGATACGGTATTAACAAAGTCCCCGACTTGTACGGAAATTGATAAAATAATAATTGAAAAATTAGCGGACATCGCCGAAATTGAAGATTGGGAAAAATTCGGGCTGGAGCTTTTCAAGGTCCGTTCCAGCGTGTCTGATTTAAGCATCGCGGAGATTGTTAAAAGTGATTATAAAGATTTCAGCTTTAGCGCCGGCAAATTCGGAATCGGGCAGGTGGAAACAGCTGATTTAGCAGAATTTAAAGTTAAAGAAGAAGAGCTGTTTAAAGAAATTAAAAACATAAAAGAAAGCGGTGATTATCATACAGTTATTTTAATGATTACGGATATTATTAATGAAGGCTCTTGGGTTTTGGCGGAATCCAAAGAACCTGAATTAATTGAAAAAGCTTTGGAAATTAAGTTTGAAAATAATAAAGCATACAAGAAAGGGCTTTTGTCCCGTAAAAAACAAGTTGTTCCTAAATTTATATAAACCAAGATTTAAAAAGACAAATTTAGAGGAGGAGACGAAGATGGAAATAAAGAAGGAAGCTCGGCAAAAATTAAAAATGAAAGGCTATAAAATAGCAACAGAAAAAGAAGCTGACATATTTTTTACTCTTCTTATTAAAGCCCCTGAAGAAAAGAAGGAAGTGATAGAGGAGATTAAAAAAATAAAAATAGAATTAGATATTCCTCCAACAGAATATTTAGTACCATTAAATTTTTAAAGAATAGAGAAATAGCCCAGGGTTTGAATAATCAAACCTTGGGCTATCTTAAATTAATAAGTAATTAATATTATGAAAGTTGAAAAAAAGGATTTAGAAAAATCACAAGTAGAATTGCAAATTGAATTATCTGTTGAAGAATTTAAGCCCTATATTAAAAAGGGGGCGGCTAAGGTATCTAAAGAAGTTAAAATCGACGGATTTCGATCCGGCCAGGTTCCGTATGATATTTTAAAGAAAAAAATTGGCGAGATGACAATATTGGAAGAAGCCGGCCGCATCGCTATAAATTCAACCCTGGAAAAGGCGATAAAAGAAAACATCGCGAGCCAGCCGATCGGCAGTCCGAAAGTAGATATAACTAAACTGGCTCCGGATAATCCTTTTTCCTATAAAGTAGTTTTAGCGGTATTGCCGGAAGTTAAGCTTGGTGATTACAAAGGTTTAAAAGTAAAACAGAAAAAAGTTGAAGTAAAAGACGAGGAAGTAGATAAAATTTTAAATGATATGCGGGAAATGCGGGCCAAAGAAGTAATAACCAGCCGGGAAATAAAAGATACGGATAAAGCTATTGCTGATATTGCCATGTATTTAGACAAGGTGCCGCTTGAGGGAGGACAAAATAAAGATACGGCAATAATTATTGGAAAAAATTATATTGTTCCCGGTTTTGATAAAAAATTAATCAACGCCAAAAAAGGCGATGTTTTGGAATTCAAGCTGGAATATCCCAAAGATTTTCATATGAAAAATTTAGCCGGCAAAATGGTTGAATTTAAAGTGACGATTAAAGAAGTATTTAAAAGGGAATTACCGGAATTAAGCGACGAATTTGCCGCTTCTTTGGGCATTAAAAATATAGAAGAGCTAAAAGTTAATATTAAAAAAAGCACTTTAGAACAGAAAAAGCGGGAGGCCGCGCAATTGGCCGAGAAAGAGATGCTGGAAAAATTGGTTGAGAAAACCAGGTTTGGCGATATTCCGCAAATACTTATCGAGCATGAGGCCGATACGATGATACATGAGCTTGAACACACAATTAGCCAGCAGGGAGCTAAATTTGAAGATTATTTGGCGAGCATAAATAAAACTAAAGACCAATTAATTTTGGATTTGCTGCCGGAAGCCGTAAAAAGAGTGAAGGTGTCACTGCTTCTCCGGGAGATTACGCAAGCCGAAAAGATTAAGGTGGCTGAAGAAGAATTAAGCAAATATTTAAGCGAAACGAGGAAGCAGTATGAGAAAGATTCCTCAAAAGAGGCAAAGGAGTTTTTAAAAAAGATAGATTCGGTAGAATATAAAAATTACGTATTAAACGCTTTAACGAGCCGGAAAACGCTGGATAAATTAAGAGAGTGGAACATAGAAAATAGTAAATAGTAAAATAGTAAATAGACAGCAGATAATAGCAAAATAATAATTTTTAAGCCGTTCTACGTTTTTACACGCTAACTAACTAATTAGATTATGCTTTATATTATTGACGCTAATAATTTGGCTGGCAAGCTAAAGATGCTGGGGGAAGAAAATTTTGATAAAAAATTGCGTGATTTGATAAAGGAATATTTTAAAAAAAAGAAAAGCTTGGTTATATTAGTCTTTGATTCAAGCGACCCGATGGGGGATAAAATAACAGACGGCAACATAACCCTGGTTTA
>QMNH01000048.1 GCA_003647675.1 Candidatus Falkowiibacteriota bacterium
TCCCCCCGAGGACACAGAATAACAATTAACAATTAACTTTTAACAATTAACATTTAACCTAAAAAAGAAGTTAAATGTTAGATATTTAGATTTAAATGTTAACATGTAATATCTATTATCCATTATCTAATATCTTATATTATGTTCTACAAAAAACCTTGTAAATTAATATATTTAAGCTATAATAGGTATATAAAATTATTTTTTTGGTAAAGGCGACTTAATAAGGCCTTTCACCATTAAATGGGCCCGTAGTTCAGCTGGTTAGAATGTCTGCATGGCATGCAGGAGGTCAGGAGTTCGAATCTCCTCGGGTCCACAAAAACTAATAAAAAAGTAATAGAAGAAAAAAAATTAATTTTTATAATAATAGGCTACGACATTTATTGTAAAATAGGAATAATTTACATAAATAAAAGTTTTTAGAGTTTAGTCTACAAAACTGTAGACATAAATAAAAATAGACGTATGTGTAAAAGTCCACAAATTTGTGGACTTTTGATAATTTATTTAGTAATATTAGCAAAATAATAAAAGTGTGCAAAATGTGTAAAAGAGTGAAGAAAATTCTTAAAAAAGCAAATTTTTATAGTTTAAGTTTGCTAAAAGAAAGTAATTTATATAAAATTAATTATAATAATAAAAAATTAACTAGTTAGTGTGTAAAAATTAGTGCGAAGTTAAAAATTTAAGATTAGGCCGTATTTTTTATAAAATTTTTTGAAGTGATATAGTAATATCAGTGAAAACAATTTTATAAAAAATATGTGAAAATATTAATTTTTAAGCCGTTGCTAGTTTTTACACATTAACTAACTATAAAAATATGTATGATACAATAATAATTGGTTCAGGGCCAGCCGGGTTAACCGCCGGTATTTATGCGGCGCGCCGGGAAATGAAAGCTTTAATTATTGGGAAAGAGCTTGGTGGACAAATAATGTGGGCGTCAGAAATTGAAAATTATCCCGGATTTAGCCTTATTAAAGCCGATGAGCTGGTGAATAAAATAAAAAAACAAGTAGATAATCTGGGCGTTGAAATAAAAACAGGCGAGATTAAAGAAATAAAAAAAGAAAAAAATAAATTTACTATATACACCCAAAAAGAAATTTTTAAATCAAAAACAATAATTATAGCCATGGGATTACAGCCACGCCGGCTTAATATTCCCGGAGAAATAGAATTTAATGGCCGCGGAGTAACGTATTGCGCGAATTGCGATGGTCCTTTTTACAGGGAAAAAAATGTTGTGGTTGTGGGTGGCGGTAATTCGGCCTTGGACGCGGCCGAGGTTTTAAGCAAGATTGCGAAGAAGGTTTATTTAGTCCATCGGCGCGAAGAATTTAGGGGATTTGAGGTGCTGGTTGATGAAGTTAAAAGCAAAAAAAATATAGAATTAATTTTAAATAGCGAAATAAAAGAAATAAAAGGGGATTTAAAAGTAGAGAAAGTAATTACGGTAAACTTGAAAGAAAAAAAAGAAAAGGAATTAATAGTTGATGGGGTTTTTATTGAAATTGGCCGGATTGCCCATACGGATTTAGTAGCCAAGCTTGTCGATCGCAACGAACAAGGTCAAATAATAATTGACAGCCAGGGCCGCACCTTGACGCCGGGGTTATTCGCGGCCGGCGATGTTGTTAATTCCGCGTTTAAACAGCTTACCATCGCTATGGGCTCGGCCACAACCGCGGCTTTGTCCGCGTATCAGTATTTACAGCTGCAAAGCGGAAAAGGGGAGGAACTTATTATTGATCGAAGCCTGCCTAGATAAATTTTTAACTTCGCACTAGTTTTTGTAACTAATACTTAAAATAAGCCAAATCATATTATTTAGTGAGCTCTAGTAAATGAATTCCAATATTAGTAATTCGCATGTCCCGCATTCGTAGTGGCGGGTTCGCGAAGCGAATAACATATGATTGCCCTAACTAAAGAAAAAGAAATATTTAAAAAAGGCTATTTAAGTTTGGGCGGGATAGATGAGGCCGGCAGAGGGCCTCTAGCCGGACCGGTAGTAGCGGCCTGCGTGGTGATAGATTCGAAATTTAAAGTAAATAATGAAAAATTTTATAAAATTAATGATTCAAAAAAATTAACAGCCAAGAAGAGAGAAGAACTTTATGAAATTATTATTAATAACGCAAGCGAGGTGGGAGTGGGTGTATGCGACCACAAAACAATCGATCGGATTAATATTTTGCAGGCGACTTTTTTAGCTATGAAAAAAGCCATTAGCACCTTAAAAAAAAGACCCGAATTTTTAGTATTAGACGGCAGTTTTCAAATTCCTAATTTAAGCTTGGAACAAGAAGCCATAATAAAGGGAGACGAGTTGGTTTTTACTATAGCCGCGGCGTCAATAATCGCTAAGGTGGAGCGGGACAGAATAATGGAAGCTTTACATAATGATTTTCCGCAATATAGTTTTGACAAGCATAAAGGTTATGGTACAAAATTGCACATGGAAAATTTAAAAAAATACGGCCCGTCACCTGTGCATCGCGTTAGCTTTAAGCCGGTAAAAATACTTTTACGCGCGTAGCGCTTTCCTTGTTAAGCAGTTAAAAATAAACTATAATAAAACTAATAACTTAGGTTACGCAAAACGCAAATAGGCAAACCCATGTTGCGCGTTTGAACAATTACCCGAAAAATTTTTAATTTTTAATTTTTAATTTTTAAATAATTTTTAATTATTTAATGTTTTAATTTTCAGATTAATTAAGTAATTTAAACAACAAGAGTTAGTATTTAATTTTTTTATGTATAAATTAACAGGAGGAAACGCGTTCCTTGATGTAAACTTAATACTTACTAAAGCCGGCATTGAAGAGAAAATGATCGTTGCCGATTTAGGCTGTGGCTCAACCGGGCATTTTGTATTTCCAACCGCTCAAATAATTGGGGGAAAAGGAAAAGTTTTTGCCGTAGATATAATGAAAACATCCCTAGAGGTAGTAAATCGCCGAGTAAAGCAAGAAAATATTTTGAATGTTAAGCCGGTTTGGAGCAATCTGGAAATTTTTGGCGCCACAGATATTGAAGCAAACATGCTTGACATAGCTTTACTCATAAACACTTTATACCAATCAAAAAAAAGAGTTGAAATAATTCGCGAGGCGAACAGGATGCTGAAAAAAGGCGGAAAATTAGTAATTGTTGAATGGAAAAACGCGGCCTTGCCGTTTGGTCCGCCGATTGAAGAAAGGGTAAAGATTGATCAGCTTAAAAAAGGAGTGCAAAAATTAGGCTTAAAATTAGAAGAAGAATTTTTTGCCGGACAATTTCATTATGGATTAATATTTATAAAAATTTAATTAATTTGTGTAAAATAAATGAAAAACTTATTAGATTATAAATTTTGGATAAATTTAAGGCCGGGCAGCCTAACACCCTTGGTTTTAAAAGCCATAATTATTTTTATTTTTTGTTTAGCCGTGTTAGCTTTTGTATTTTATCTTCTTATATCAAGAAAACAAAGATTGTTTTATCAGGTTTGGGTTAAATTATACTTATTCAGCCTGGGTAATTTTATAATCGGACTTTTTTTATTATTTTTTTCCTATGAATTAATTCCGTTTTTATCAGCTCGCGCCTGGCTGTTGTTGTGGGGCATCGGTATGATAGCATGGTTGATTTTTGTTGGATTGGCCATTGCTAAATTACCCAAAATTAAAAAAGACATTGCGGAAAAAAATGAATATGAAAAATATATCCCATAATTAGTTAATGTGTAAAAATTAGCAACGGCTTAAAAATTAATATTTTCACATATTTTTAATAAAATTTTTTTCGCTGATATTACCATATCACTTCAAAAAATTTTATTAAAAATCTGCAAAAATCTCAAATTTTTAACTTCGTACCAGTTTTTACACACTAACTAATTAATTTATTTTTTTTTATTTAAAAAACAGGAAATATTTCTGTTTTTTTGTTGCTAAAAGTTTTATGAATTATAGGAAAAAGGTGGGTGATTATGGCGAAAAAATTGCTGCTAATTATTTAAAAAGAAAAGGTTATTTAATTATAGAAAAAAATGTTAAAGTGAGCTTTAAGGAGATTGATATAATAGCTAAAATTAAAGAAATAATCGTGTTTATAGAGGTTAAAACCAGAACTTCAAATACCTTGGGATCAGCAGATGAGGCAATAAGCGGTAAAAAAATAAATAATTTAAAAAAAGCAATTAATTCTTATTTGGCCGAGAATAAAATCAAGGCAAATAACATTAGACTTGATTTTATCGCAATTAATATTGATAAATATAAAAAAATAGCTAATATTAAACATTTTGAAGATATTTTTTAAATGGAAAAAGCTAAAATATTAACATAATTTTAATTAAAATTTACATTAAATGAATAAAGTTATGTAGTTTTACAACATTTTTACACATATTTATACACAAAATTTAAGCAGTTTAGCCCAGCTTATTAATAATTTATGTACTTGCTAAATGTTTGATAATAATATAAATTTATAAATGCCGTTTAATATGGCATTTTCTTTTTTATCAAAAGCTGCATTAGGGCTGAGAGGATAGATATGGATTTATTCTAAATCTATGCCTTTGGGTCTTGGGTTTACCCTCGCCTTTTGGCTCTAAATGCCTTTTTTATATCTAATTTAGTAATATTAAGAGCGTAATTATTGTAAATAAATATTAATTCGTTTTGAGGAGGAAAATGGTTTGCAAGTTATGAAAATGAACATAAAACGCCTTCTTTTTTTATTTGTATTTTTGATTTTTTTTGTTTTAGTCCCAATAAGTTTTTTAAATGCTAAAGCTGGTGATGTTCCAATTATAATTAGAGTGGAGCAAATAGGCGGAGAATATTTAAATCGTCCGCTTATTAAGGGATTAACATTGAGTAATACGGAAGTAATGGTATATATTGATGGTGTTTATTTGGGAGATGCTCATGTTAATGTAGAAAATACGCCAACAAATAATTTTTATTTCCAGCCGGTTAAAGCGATTGATCCGGGCGAACATGTTGTTAGCGCGGTAGCTAAAGACAAGACGTCGTTAACGTTGTCTTCTTTTTCAGGCGAGATTGTTTTTAATACCAACCATCTATTGCCAGCGCCGACATTAATTGAACCAAGCGAAGATATTGCTAGAGGCCGCGTTAAACCACCGATAATAGGCTTGGCTCATGATGATACTTTAGTGCATGTTTTTATTGACGGAATTTATAATGGAAAAACCGAAATTTTAAGTCATAAATCAGGCACAGCTAATTTTGTCTACAAGCCATTTTTAAATTTAAATGTTGGCAAGCATAGTGCCTGGGCAGTAGCCGAAGATTTGGCAGGCAAAAAAAGTGAAAAATCAAATGTTCTATATTTTACAATTGAAGAGTCTTTACCGGCGCCGATTATTTATAGTCCGGTCGTAAACAGCGATACGGTTTACAATAAACCTTTTATTGTTGGACTGGCGAAAAATGATTTAATAATAAATGTTTATATTGACCACAAGTTAAACGGCAGTTTTTTAGTAAATAATAATGAATCAGGTACGGCTAATTTCGCTTATAAACCGTTTTTAAGTCTAACTGGCGGTAATCATCTTGTTTATACGACCGCAAGAGATATTAGAGGGAAAGAAAGCCATTGGTCAAATTTAATTTATTTCAATATAAGCAGTCCGATGGCTCCGGCAATTAGCTTGGAGGCGGCGCTGGAAGAGCCGATTGTAAAAAGCGAGATAATAGAGCCCATGGAAGAAATTGACAGCTTTTTTCAAGAGCCGGTTAGTCCGCCGGAAGAAAGCGAATCCGAACAGGTTGATATTTTAGAGGAAGAAACAAGTGTTACGGACGATAAAGTTATGGATGAAATAGGCGAAATATTGCAACAGACAGAAACGGGCGAAGAAGAAACCGGCGCGATTAATGAAAGCAAGGAACAGCAAAGCAAATTAAAATTAAATCTGATAATATTTATTCTATTTTTAGCAGCTATTATTGCATGGATATTTTGGGTTAATCGCGAGCTTATCAAAGAAAGAAAAGCCCAATCCGACGAAGAAGACAAAAAAGATTATAAAGACAAAGAGAATGAAAACGCTGATAAAAATTTGCCAAAATTTGACCTATAAACAGTGATTGCGTAAAAACAAAAAATATATTTTTATATATTTGCCTGATTAAATTTTCAAAAAATAAATTTTAATCAGGTTTACTGTTCGGACATGAGAATGTCCAGACAGGCCCCTTCTTTTGCAAATCACGCTCCGATATATATCGGAGCGTGGTTGTTTTTAGGGGATTGTAAAAAAACCGATTAAATGTTAATATCGGAAATGTAAGCACTGGAATAAGTTTTAAGTACAAATATTTCAACCCAAGGCTGATCCGCCTCGGGAGGAAAATCTTATACAAATTTAATAATAAATATTCGCATGTCCCGCGTTCGTAGTGGCGGGTTCGCGACTTGCCCCTCCGAAGCTTATTTGTTCAACTATAGCTTTAGCGATGGTGAAAGCGCAGGGGGGAGCGAATAACTTTTATGCGTAAAATTTTTAAGGTTTTTTTACCTTTTTTATTTTTATTATTTTTTCTGCCCCAGGCCCAGGCCGCGGATAGTATTAATCTTTATTTTTTTTACGGCGACGGTTGTCCGCACTGTGCTAAAGAAGAGGAGTTTTTGGCCAGGCTGGAAAATAATTATCAAAATTTAAATATTTATAATTTTGAAATTTATAATAACAGCGAAAACCGCGAAAAGTATTCCAAAGTTGCAAAAGAGATGAACATAAATACTTCAGGCGTACCTTTATTGATTGTCGGAGAAAAGCATTTTGTCGGTTATTATAACGATAAAACTACCGGAGTGGCGATAAAAAAAGCGGTTGACGATTATTTAAAATACGGTTGTGTGGATTTAGCCGGGCCGATTTTGGGAATAAAAAATCAAGCCCCACAAAATCAAAATCAAGAAAATCAGGACAATGAATGCCAAGCGATTGAAAAAGTGCCGGATAAAATTTCCGTGCCTATGTTCGGCGAGATAGATCCCGGGAATTTTTCTTTGCCGGTTTTAACAATTGCTTTGGCCGCGATTGACGGCTTTAATCCCTGCGCTATGTGGGTGCTGTTGTTTTTAATTAATCTTCTTTTAGGCATGCGGAACCGCGTGAAGATGTGGACCTTGGGATCGGCTTTTATTATTTCTTCGGCCGCGGTTTATTTTTTGTTTTTGGCCATGTGGCTTAATATGGTTTTGTTTATGGGTCTTAAAACCTGGCTGATAGTGTTGGTCGCGTTGGTAGCTATTTTAAGCGGCTTGGTTCATTTGTATGATTTTTGGAATAAACGGGA
>QMNH01000049.1 GCA_003647675.1 Candidatus Falkowiibacteriota bacterium
AATTGCGTGGTTTCGGTTAGTCCGCCCAGAGCCACCGGACTAGCTTTAGCTTCAGGCAGTTTAACGCCCCCTGAAAGTGGCTCTTTTCCTTTGTCAGGAGATATTTGCGCGCCGGTTCCGTCATCCGCGCCCGGAAATCCGCCAATAGTAGTAGTTGCCGCTTCTTCTTCGGCAGGCCGTGGCCCAAGAGCAGATTTAAAAAATAAAAGGTAGATCGTATATCCTAAAAATAAAGTTATTAACAAGAAACCGACCGCTATTAATATTTTTTTATATTTAACAAAAAAATTCATGTTTTTATATTGCTATTATTTTGGATTTTAAGGTATTTTATGTTATAATTAATTATAACATAAAAAATACTTGTTTATAAATTATATTGCTTAATAACTTAATAATATTAATTATATAGTAATTTGTTAAATTTGTTAAATTTTTTAATAAATTAAAATTATAAAAAATGGGTATATTTTCGTCTTCATCCGATAGCTATCTGGGGATAGATATAGGCAGTACAAGCATTAAAGTGGTTGAATTAAAAAAAGAAGCTGGCCAGCCAAAACTTTTGTCGTACGGTTTTAGTGAAAATACAAGCAACGGACAAAGTGATTGGCAGAAAAATTCATCCTTAGCCGCTGAAATAATCAACAAAGTTTGCGCGGAAGCGGGAATTATAAGCAAAAGCGCGGTATCGGCTCTGCCGACTTTTTCGGTATTTTCTTCTGTTTTACACCTGTCAAACATAACAAAAAAAGACATGGAATCCACTATTCATTGGGAAGCTAAAAAAGTTATCCCTCTGCCGCTCGAAGAAATGATTCTTGATTGGAAAAAAATTGATGAAGGAAGCTCAGAAGCCAAATCAAGCTTAAGAATATTGTTAACCGGCGCTCCCAGAGCTTTGGTTAAAAAATATATAGAAATATTTAAAAAAGCCCAGATTAATTTATTAAGCTTGGAAACAGAAACTTTTTCTTTGATAAGATCATTGGTGGGTAATGATAAATCAACTATTATGATAGTTGAAATTGGCGCCGGCACAACCGATGTTTCGATTGTAGACAATAAAATACCGATTTTAAACCGCAGTATAGATGTGGGTGGGATGACTATCACTAAAGCAATCAGCAGTTATTTAAAAATAAATTTTGAGAAAGCGGAACAGTTCAAGTATGATTTGGGCGTGCACGCGATAGATTCGCCGGGTAATGAAATCCCCAAAGTTATCACCGACTCTATTTCGCCGATTATTAATGAAATTAAATACGCTATTAATCTTTTTCAAAGCAAGAACAATAAAAAAACCGAGAAAATTATCCTTTCCGGCGGTTCTGCTTTTTTACCCGGCTTAGTTGAGCATTTGTCTAAAATTTTAAATATTAACGTAATTATCGGGGATCCCTGGAACCGCGTTTCCTATCCGGTTGACCTTAAGCCTCTTTTACACGAAATTGGCCCCCGGATGTCAGTGGCGATTGGCTTGGCTATGAGGGAGATAGAGTAAGACCTATAAGTTATATACAAATTTAACAAGATAGTAATTCACATTACGTAAATCGCATATTTTACTGAATAATTTTAAAATTAAAAATGTAATTAAATAGTTTCTACACAAGGAGATAATATGGAGGATAATAAATCAAACAAAAATGATTCCAAGTCTGGTTTTTTTAGTGGCTTAAAAAAGTTTATTAATATTTCCCGGCCTGATAGTGCGCCACCTGACAATGATTTTAAAAAAGAAAAACAGGATATAACCAATTATGAAGAAGTTTTTAGCAATGAAAAGAAAAAAAGAGAAGAAAGCAATGCCGGCCCAAAAGAATCGGAAACAAAGTATACTATCCCCGAACCGTTAATTAAAGAAAAGGAAAAACCGATTGCCGCTCCGCAAACTTTAATAAAAGAAGAAGAAAAAATAAATCAGGCTAGCCGCAAAAATTTAATAAAAGAACATCTGGTTTCTTCATCTAAAAGATGGAAAGCGCCCAAAATATTAAAGACAAATTTAATAAAGGGCGAGATTACCACTTTTATTGACTGGAAAAAAAACATAAGAACATTAATTGTTGATTTTGCGCTGGCTTTTTTTATGCTAGGCGTTGTTTATTTTGGATTGATTTTTTGGGAATTAAAAGCCGCTGAACAATCACAGGCCTTGGGCGGCGAGATCGGCGATTTAAAATTAAAAATAGCCGGAATTGAAAAGGAAGTGCGGGTGGTTGATATTTTTCAGGAAAAATTAAAATACGCCAAACTGCTTTTAGACGAGCATATTTACTGGAATAATATTTTTAGTTTTCTGGAAAAAAATCTTTTGCCAAAAGTGATTATTAAAGGTAATTTTAGCGGAGATTTAGCGGGTGAATTCAATTTTTCAGCCCAAGCCGACAGTTTTAATACCATCGCCGAGCAAATTAAATTGCTTAGACTGAATAAAGATGTCCTGGAGGTGGATATAACCGGCGGGACGCTTGTGGCGGCGGAAGATGAAGCGGGAAACAAGGAAACAGTGGTTGATTTTAAGCTTGGATTTACAATTGACCCGTTAATGTTTAAAAATAATTATGATAAATAATAAAAAAGAAATATTGGCGGAAAAAAATGAATTGAAAAGTACGGCTATGAAAAGCCTTATTATTAATTTTTTATATAATTATTTTAATGTAATAGTTATCTTTATTATCGCAATATTTTTAATAGCCGGCTTTTTGTATATAATTAAGCCAAAATACAAATCAATAAAAAATAATATCGCCGCTGTTAACGAGGCGCAGGAAATGGAAAGAAACGAGATGGAAAAATATTATAATAAATTAATAATTTATAAGCGCAATTATGACAGCATAGACGAGGCTGGCAAAGATAAAATTAACACCATGCTGCCGCAGGGCGGCGAGACTGAAGGCGTAATAGCGGAAATGGAGAATCTTGTTGTTAATCGGGGTATGCTGCTTTCTAATTTAAGCGTTAAAAGCGATGAAGCCAGTTCAAAAAAAATATCAAAAAATACTCAGCCAAATTTAGTAAATAAGAAGCCGGGAAATATAGGGACAATTAATTTAGAGGCCAATATTGAAGGGGTTGATTATCGGGGCATGAAAATGCTCCTGGATACGTTTGAAAATAATTTAAGAATTTTAGATATAAATAAAATAAATTTTTTACCCGCTTCCGAAACCACGCTCCTGGAAATGTCAACTTATTATTTAATTAGTAATTAATAGTTGGGGTCGGTATAAAACCATACTATCTGTAAATTGTTTGTTGTTAAATATTGGCGCGTAATTCATATAAATATGATATCTGAAAAATCAGGCAATAAAAATAATGTTATATATGGAGCATTAGCCGGAATAGTATCGTTGGCAATAGTATTTGTTATACTGTATTTTTTTGTTTTTTCCGGTAGTAATACCCAAAACGCTGGCCTGGAAAATGGCGAAGAAATGGGAATTATTGAAAAGATCCAAATTAAAAATTTAGATATGGGGATTTTTCAAGACCAGAGATTTTTGAATTTAAAAGACAGTAAAACCAGTTTGCCGGATATTTCCGAATTAAATCCCGGTAAAGACAATCCTTTTAAAGCAGATTAAATTATTAACGGCTGATTTTCGTAAAAAATATACTAACTAAGCATATGTCAAAACAAGAGGAGCTTTTAGCAATATTGTCGCAAAAAAATATCATTAAATCCGAGGACGCGGGAAATATAGTTAAAGAAGCCCAGTCTGCCGGCAAAAAAGTTGAAGATATATTAATAAGCAGACAAATAATAAATCCTGAAGATTTAGCCCAAGTAAAATCCGAAGTATATAGATTGCCTTATGAGAATTTAATTGAAAGAAATATAGGCGAGGGAATAGTAAGCACGATTTCCAGCGAGGTGGCGGAGAATTATAAAGTTATTTGTTTTGACAAGGAGGATAATAGGATAAAAGTTGGAATTTTAGATCCGGATAATTTTAAGGCGGTTGAAGCGATTGATTTTTTAGCCAAAGGCAGCGGTTTAAAGGTTGAATATTATTTGATTTCGGAAAAAAGCTTTAAAGCCGCTTTTAAGCAGTATAAATCTTTAGCTAAAGAGCTGTCTAGCGCTCTGGAAACCAGAGCCGAAGAAGAAGTTGTGGTGGCGGAAGAAAAAGACGAAAGAGAGTTAAACGAGATTACGAAAAGCGCGCCAGTCGCAAAAATAGTATCAGTGGTAATTCGCCATGCGGTTGAAGGCGGGGCGAGCGATATTCATGTTGAGCCTTCAAGAAAAGAAAGCCGTGTGCGCTATCGGATTGACGGCATTCTTCATACCTCGTTGGTTTTGCCAAGAAGCGTGCATGACGCCCTGGTGGCGCGGATAAAGGTAATGGCGAATTTAAAATTGGACGAAACTCGAATTCCGCAGGACGGCCGGATAAGATTGGTTTTTAATGATAAAGATTATGATTTCCGCGTCTCAATTTTGCCGTTAATCGGTGCGGAAAAAGTAGTAATGAGAATATTGGAAGCTTCTAAGCAGCCGCCGACTTTGGAGGAGCTGGGTTATGAGGGGATACAGTTGGAAGTTATCCAAAAAAATTTAAAAAAAACCGAAGGATTGCTATTGGCTACCGGCCCGACCGGGTCGGGAAAATCCACTACCTTGTTTTCAATTTTACATATAATAAATAAAGAAGAAATAAATATCGTAACACTGGAAGATCCGGTAGAATACCAGGTAAAAGGCATAAGCCAGTCGCAGATAAAGCCGGATATCGGCTATACGTTTGCCAGCGG
The DNA here is from genome assembly GCA_003647675.1 of Candidatus Falkowiibacteriota bacterium. Taxonomy (GTDB): domain Bacteria; phylum Patescibacteriota; class Patescibacteriia; order Patescibacteriales; family UBA12075; genus B7-G4. The sequence continues at coordinate 4,774 of QMNH01000049.1, forward strand.
CTTAAGATCGTTTATGCGCCAGGATCCGGACGTGATTATGGTGGGCGAGATTAGAGACGAGGAAACCGCCGAGCTGGCCATACATTCGGCTTTAACCGGCCATTTTGTCATATCCACCCTGCATACTACCAGCGCGGCCGGTGCTATTCCTAGACTGGTTGACATGAACGTTGAAGCTTTTCTCTTGGGTTCTACTCTGCATACGGTTATTGCCCAAAGGCTGGCCAGAAAAATTTGCTCCCACTGCAAAGAAGAAGTAAAAATACCCGACGAGCAGCTGAAAAAAATTAAAGCGGAAATTGAAGATGTGGGCATTGATTATATAAAGAGCATGGTAAAAGATTTTAATCCGGAAAAAATGGTTTTTTACAAAGGCAAAGGCTGTCCGCGTTGCGGCAATTCAGGCTATAGCGGCCGGGTGGCTTTATCCGAAGTCCTTGACATTAATGATCAGCTGAAGGAGTTTATTATTGAAGGCAAAAAGCATTTAAGCATAAAAGAAATAAAAAGCAGCCAAAAATTCGTAAAAATCAAGCAAGACGGATTTATTAAAGTCCTACAGGGCAAAACAACTATGCAGGAGGTATTGAGGGTAATAGAGAATTAATTTTTAAAATTATAATATTTGAAAATTATAAAATTAATAACATTATGGTTAACAAAGATATAAAAATTTTATTGGTTGAAGATGATCCGTTTCTTTTGAGCATGTATTCAACTAAATTTGAATTGGAGGAATTTAAAGTGATTTGCGCCGACGACGGGGAAGAAGGCTTAAGGCTGGCCAAATCTTCGGCGCCGACAATAATTCTTCTGGATATTCTTATGCCGAAAATGAACGGTTTTGAGGTTTTGGAGGAATTAAAAAAGGATAAAATAACCCGCCATATTCCGGTAATATTATTAACCAATTTAAACCAAAAGGATGAAATAGAAAAAGGGCTAGCCCTGGGAGCTGATGATTACCTAATAAAAGCCCATTTTATGCCTTCGGAAGTGGTGGATAAGATAAAAAAGGTAATAGGGTAATAGATATTTTTGTAAATAGTAAACAGAAATTAAAGTAAATAGTAAACAGAATACGGATTTAAAATATTTTTATCCTAACAAAATCAGTCTTTCGTAGTAATTATTTTAAAGCAAAAAAGGCTAATTTTACTTTTAACTTTCTACTTTTAACTTTCTACTTAATACTTATGCCAATTTATAAATACAGAGCTATTACTGAAGACAAAAAGACTGTTTCCGGGCTGGTAGAGGCGCCGGCGGAAAGCATCGCGATTGATATATTAAAGGATAGGGAGCTGGAGATTATTAGCTTGTCTTTAAAAAGCGCCGGCAAAGGCTGGGACATAAATTCTTTTTTAAACAAGGTAAAGCCGAAAGATATAGTTGTGTTTTCCCGTCAGTTTTCGGTTTTGATTTCAGCCGGCGTGGCGCTGGTCAGCTCTTTAAAGATATTAATAGAACAGACTGAAAATATAACATTAAAAACAGTCGTATCTGAGATTGCCGACGAAGTAGACGGAGGCGCCAGATTGTCCGATTCGCTGGCTAAAAGGACGGATGTGTTCTCTGAGTTTTATATAAATGTCGTAAAATCGGGTGAAACCTCGGGTAAGCTGGACGAAGTATTGAATTATTTGGCCGACGAATTGGAAAAAGATTACGATATGGCAAGCAAAATAAAGGGTGCGATGATTTATCCGGCTTTTGTCCTGTCCGCGCTAGTGGTCGTCGGCGCTATTATGATGATGTTTTTAGTGCCGAAATTAACCAGCATTTTAACCGAAACCGGAACCGAGTTGCCCATGGCCACTAAATTATTAATGGGCACTTCTGATTTTATGGTTAATTATTGGTGGTTTTTATTAATATTAGTAATTGCTTTGCCGACTGGATTTAAATTTTCTACCCGGGTGCCGGCCATTAAGGCGGTATATGATTACATGATATTGCGCCTGCCGATCTTCGGCAAGCTGTTTAGGAGAATTTATTTGGTCCGGTTTACGCGGTCTATGCAGACCCTATTGGTCGGCGGCGTAAATTTATCCAAAGGCTTGACTATTACCGCGGAAATTGTCAGTAACAGCGTTTATAAAAATTTAATTTTAGAAACCAAAAAAGAGATTGAGGACGGCAATTCAATATCCAGTGTTTTTGCCGACAGCAGCGAGATTCCCAAGATGGTCTCGCAAATGTTGAGTATTGGCGAAAAGGCCGGTAAGCTGGATTCTATTTTGGGCAGTGTTACCGAGTTTTATACCAGGGAAATAGATAATATCGTCGCTAATTTAATGACTTTGCTTGAGCCGATTATTATGATAATCATGGGCGTGGCGGTTGGTTTTATGGTCGCGGCGGTAATTATGCCGATGTATAATATGGCGAGTGGATTTTAGAAATTAGTGATTGGTTGATTAGTTAATTAGTGATTAGTTAAATAGAAAAAAATTATTATATTGTATTCTGTTTACTATTTTACTATTTACTGTTTACTTCGCGGTGAGACAAAATTAAGGCTTGTTGAGCAGAAATT
>QMNH01000050.1 GCA_003647675.1 Candidatus Falkowiibacteriota bacterium
GCGAATCAGGAGTAATAAATTCCGGATAACCGGCTTCCAGTTTGAATAATTCGTTTTTTAAGCTATCCAGAGCCGCTTCGCTGATTTCCTGCCTGTCTTCCACGCTATAAAGATAGCGGTGATGGTTAATCTCCGCCTTTAGTTTTTTGATACGCTTTTTTGCTTCAGCTTTATTCATGGACTAAAATATTTTAATATTATAATAGCTTTGTATAGTTAATTTTCAATTATAAAATTTTCAATTTTCAAACAATTTTCAATTAATTAATTTCTTAATTTATAACTAATTTTATTAAATATTAAAGACAATTCATGTGCTTCCATTCAAAGCGGCCTTAATTCTTTTTTTATTTCCTGGCTTGCTTCTGCTAACATAACAATCCAATATTTTGTTTCCTGAATTTCTTTTTTGCAGATATATATTTTATTGCGAAAATCTTTTTTAGAACTGGCATTATTAGCTTCACAGTAATTTGCGCCAACACTAGTTGCTGAACGTATTAATTGATTAATTAAACTGTAGTTTAAATAATTTGGCTTAATGGTTTTTATTAGTTTTATTATATCCAGACTAAAAACCTTAGTTCTGTCCTCCAGGTCATAAATCATAATCCCTCTTTGTTTATGTAATTATATAATTTATAAATTGAAAATTGTTTGAAAATTGAAAATTGAAAATTCTAAAATTTTTAAATTGTTTATTCAAATTCCAGCTCAATATTTCTTTTTGTATCCTGAAATTTGCCTTCTGATTTTATAATTTTAGGCGTGCTTGATGTATATTTAACGTCATATTCGGCTAAATTTGATAAAACTTCGGTAAAAGGAGGATTTGGGGCGGCTGGGGCACAAACATGATTATCTAAATCTAAATATTCATCCACGTTACAGCCCCAAGGAGAAAAACTGCCTTTTATCAATTCATATAACATTCGTTCCGCGCCGGCATCGGCCGCGAAATTAGCTTTGGTGGAATGGGTTTGGGCGCCGCCCATCTTTAGCTCGGAAATAGCGATATTGGCTACAGCCATTGATACGGTTAAAATACTAATTAAAATCAGGAAGGTCATAAGGATTATGGTTCCGCCTTTTTGATTTTTTATTTTTTTTATGTTAGTAAGCATTATTTATATGGTTATATTATTATATGGTTATATTGTTGAATCTTATGAGCAATTTAACAATATAGTAATATAACAATTTATATTAACATTTTTATTCCGCCTCTAGCCGCTAATTTTTATAATACCGAGGAGTTATCGTTGTCTGTACTACCATTTCTGATTTATGAATATCTTTCCCTACTGCCCGCACTTTCATTTTTACAGTTACTTGCGCCTGCTGATTAGCGGCATAAGGTACAATATTAAACTCTAAATCGCTTACCTTTACTTCGTTAGGCGTTACCGCTAAAGCCGGATCCGGTCCTCGCTTAATCATAAAAGCATCTGCGGGTAAAGAATATTCCACGCATTCATCTTTAGAATTTTTAAAATATAAAATACCGCCATTTTCGTAATATAAAACGCCGTCAGCCATGCCGATACCACAGCTATCGCCTTGTTCCGGCTGAGCATATCTTATTTCCTTGCTGATTACCTCAAAAACGTACCTTAAATTATCTTCCACGTTTTGTGAAGCAATCGCGTTTCTTTGGCCGGTCATAGCCATCTGAAAAATCTGCGTAGATGTCATAATCGCTGTAGCAAACAAAGCTATGGCTACTACAATTTCAATTAATGACACGCCTTTATTGTTTTTTAATAACTTTTTCATTTAATTGATAAATATAATCTGAATCTTAAAATTTATCCAAATGCCCCCCCAAAAAGTATCCGAATATTTATAAAATTTGAAGCATTATTCGTATGCGCCCTATTTGTAGCGGAGCTCCCCGAAGGAGATAATATTAATTTAGATATTTGGATTATATTTCAAAATGCCCAATTATATAATTCGGTTTCGGCTACGTATTCATGATTTTGCCCGCCGGCTGACCAGCGTACCCGGCTAGTAACATTAAGTTGTTCATCTAAAACAATTTCATTCACTTCAATTATGCGGTAAAATGCTGTGGGTTTATTGGGAGGGACCGAATCATGGACATAAAATCCATTGCCATCCAAATATAAACGCGTGCCTGCTTCATTATTGGTAGTTACGAAATCATCTATACTTCCAGTATAGTCAATTATATAATTATCATCTTGCAAAATATCCGTGTCCGAGTCAAAACCATCTCCGTCTATCCAGTCATCATGTTTTAGCCAATTAGTGTCTCTAATATTTCTAACAAGTTCTATGCCTTCCTGGGCCAGTTGCGAGCCGGTAACCATGTTTTTAGTAATATATTGGGTTTTTATGCTAAAAGTTACCAGAGACAAAAGACCGACCATGCCCATGGTAATAAGATAAAAAGCCACTACTGCTTCCAGGATACTAAAGCCTTTTTTGTTTTTAAAAATGTTAAGCATATTTAAAATTATAAAATCAAATTAATGTTCAATATCAATTAAGCCGTATTTATTTATTGTTATACTTCTGGTATTGCCTGTTTTGTTTGGACGAATATCATCATCTACTATAATTTTCATTTCGTAATAGTCGTCACTAATCTCGTTACATGATGGCCCTGCCATATCGCAAATTTGTATAAAAGCATCTGGAGCTTTAAAGGTAATTGTGTTCTTATTAATCTCCGAGGGACCTGAACTCTTTGTAATTATTACATTGTCAATATCAATTTTTTCGGGAAAATTTATTTTCTTTTTATTTCCATTACCAAAATTTTCCGTAGAACCACTATAAAAATTATCACCATCTACGTCGGCAAATAAAACATAATATTGATTATTTGGAGGATTAATTTCAAAAAAAAGTCCCCAGCCGCCGGCAGGCGGTGAGTCATTAAATTCTTTTTGTCCTAAAGCGTAATTCTGCGCCCGCCTAATATCTCCGGCCAGTTGTTGTACCGCCTGATCCAATAAAAACTGGTTATCGGCCGCTTTGTAATTCATTAAATAAATTCCGGAAATAACCGCGATAATAGATATGCTGACCAGCATTTCAATGATAGTGTAGCCTCTATTTTGTTTCTTTATTTTTTTAAAAATTTTATTTAACATTAATCTTCTTTATCCTAAATTAGCGTGGAAAATACCACGCTAATTTAAATATTTTCTTATGTTTTATATTGAATAACAAAGCTGAAACCCTTATTACTTATTACTATTCCCTAATTACTTTCTTACCGCACTTCCCGCCAGGTTGGGAATAAGGTGCAGGGCCTAATAGAAGCGGATGAATCCGACCAACTACTGAATTGACCGATAGTAGAAGATGCTGTCTGTATTTTATAAACATACTCAGCATACATTTCGCCGTCTGCTGGAATAGCGCTTATTTCTTCGTCCACACAACTGCAAATTCCGCCCACACAATGACTTGAATCAGGCGAATAACAATCATCAGGCATTGGTTGGGTCAGCATTGATTCATATAAATCGTCTCCCGGCAATTGAGACCAGTCACTATCAGTATAATCATTATTACCATAATAATTATTAAAATCATCACAGTCGTCAGTGTCTGTTAAATTACATCTTATAATATTATAATATCCGGCATGCGGATCTTCGGGCCAGGAAAGAGTAATTTTATTCGGACATTCTCCGGCGCCATTAATAGCCGAACCACTTACCTTGCATACCCAATAAGTGGTACCGTCAAGGGGTTCGGACATTTCAGAAGCTATCGGCACGTTACTGTCAAAAGCATCTACAAAATAATAAAAATGATCGCCTGGTGATAACTCCGGACTATAATCAGGATGTTGGTACGTATTGCCTGCCTCTGTGCCAATTAAGTTGTCTAAAAAAGGAAAATCATTGTCCTGCCTATATATCCTAAAATCAGTTTGGGAAGATCCAGTATCTTCCAGCCAACGCACCATTAAGCCATGGCATTTATCATTTGGATTGGGAATAACTTCATAAATAACCGGCTGTGACGGTTTTAAATCAAGAGTAACGGCATAAGAAGAAAAAAAAGTACAAAAATCTACACATTTATAACCATTTGCCTTTCCCTCTTCGCATGTTTCTACTCCAGGACAATCTTCATTATCGTCGCATTCTATTGTGTTGGTATCACTACAACGAGAATCACACCATTTATGAGAATTTGATCCTTGATCTTCACATACTAACCCTGATCTTGGGTGGGTGCTTGATTCACATACGTCAAGATTATCATTACAATTAAAACTAATCCAACCTATACCAATACTGCTTAAATCGCAAGTTCCTGCCCCGCAAGGAGTATTGTCAACACAATTCGTACTTCCGTCGTCGCAAAGACCTCGGTTATTCCACGCCCAACCCCCTAGTTCATCCGTTCCGGTATCCCATGAAACCCCTAAAAAACCGCTACCGTCATCATTCAGTCTAATCCAGCCGTCATCTCCCATAGATAAAATCTTGGCCCAGCCATAAACTCCGTTACCGGCAGTACCGTCAACATCAAGACAGGCTGTGCAATTATCAGTTGCGTCATTACAGCTTGGCGTGTCATTACAGTTAGAGCTAAAATTAAAATCTGGAGGATCATTTTCCTCAAAACTAATCCAACCAACAGTTGAACTCCAGGCATACCCGGAAAAATTGCCATTGCCGTTATTTATATGCACGCCGTAATTAAAAGCAGGGGTAGACGCGTCGTCATTACCCTCGCATATACCGCTATCAACGTAACCATTAGCATTTGTATCACAATCAGTTGAATTAAAACTTATCCAGCCAGCCCCGGTTATTACGCAAATATCAGGGGCGATGCAATCAGCATCAGAATTGCAGCCAGTAAGACCGGTGCCGTCACTGCATAGGCCTATCCCGTTCCAGGCAAACCCAGACACCGAATGTTCATCTCCAGCTTGCGCGGTTTTTATGTCTTTGCTTAAACGCAGTTCAATAATTAAAAAATTTATGCCTAAACCGATTATTATAGCCAAAACCAGCCATAATAATGGTTTTATTTTAAATAATTTTTTCATTTTAAATATTTAATAATATTAAACTAATCGATTTTGCTTCGCTCTTTTATCAACTTTGGCTAATACTGTTGCCAAATATTTTGGCACCTCCTTAATCGTGCGGCCAATGGCTTCGTAAACCTTTTTATCGTCAATTTCGTCATATTCGTGGGCCAAACGATTTCTTAACCCGGCTGAATTAGCCATTGACTCAGCCAAATTATCAGCTAAATATCCCTGTTTACCCATATCAATAAATGAACTGTAATAATCATTGGGCATTATTTCTTTTTCCTGGGACAAGATATGGTAATTAATATCAATCAGCCGGCCAATAATCCTTTCCAGATTTCTTTCCGCCAAATCCCCCAGATCGCTGTTCTTTATGTAATCTTTATAAGAGACAACATAAATTTTTTTTAATTTTTTCAAATCCCGCTCAATTAACAAAATCTTTCTTTTTATTATCTTTAAATCAATCGCCATATTTTATATTATTAATTCTCACCCGCTAACTATTTATTTTTTTCACCTGTTTTTTCACAAAATCGGACTCCATTTTAAAATAAATTTTATAATCATTATAGCGGTTAAACGCGTATATTTTAAAATTATAAAAATCGCTTAAATCTCCGTAAAGCAATACGCAATTTTGGTTAATTTGTTTTAACAACAAAGGATTGGCCCGGTTTATTAGACATAAATCAACCTTTTTGCCATTAAAAATTTTAGTAAATTCGCCTATTAAAGCCAGCTCATCATTAAAAGCGGACGATCCTGGCTCTCTTTTATACTGAATGGCTATGTCTAAATCGCTTTCTTTATGAGTCTTGCCACTGGCAAAAGAACCGAATAATATGATTAATTTTAAATTATACTTTTTTGCTATTTGGCTTAATTTTTTTTTAATTTCGCTAGTTATTTTCATGTTATTAAATTCAAATACCAATTCAATATTTCCTGCCCCCAAAATAAGACAATAATCGTGCTTGTGGATAAAAATATGCCCAAAGGCACCTGGCTGCCTAAATGCTTTTTTTTGCTAATGATCAGGCCGATACCAACGATAGAACCGATAAAATATCCTAAAAATATAGCTAAAATTACTTGCGGCCAGCCCAATATAATTCCCATTAACAGACCCAGGCGAATATCTCCCCCGCCGATCCACTTGCCTTTTGATACTATAAATTGAAATAGAAAGAAACTACTTCCTATTATACCAGAAATTAGCAAATTCCACAAACTAAAACCAAGCAATAAATTAAGCAAAAAAACAATTACACAAGCCGGGATAGTTATGATGTCTAAAATTAAATACCAGCGCAGATCGTAGATAAATATGATAATCATTATTGCGATTACGAACCAATACTTTAGAGTAGAAAGTAGAAAGTAGAAAGTAGAAAGATTGGATAATGGATATTGGATATTGGATATTGTATGGATATTGGATATTGGATATTGGATATTAACAACAAAGGCTAAAACAAATAAAACTCCTGTAGTCAACTCAACCAGTGGATACTGCCAAGAAATCGCCTTCTTGCAGTGCCGGCACTTGCCCATTAGAAAAACAAAGCTTAATATTGGAATATTGTCATGCCAAGCGATCTTTTTTAGGCACTTGGGACAATACGACCGGCCCAGCATGCTTTCCTTTTTATGCAGACGCCAAATCAAACAATTCAAAAACGAGCCAATTATCAGGCCAAGTAAAAAAACAAAAAAAATTATAAAATACAACATTAAAAAATGTGAGTTAATTGTTAAATGTTAAATGTTAATGGTTGTTAAAGCTCTTGCTCAATATACTGCCGAAAACTTATTATTCTGTCCGCGTCATCCGGGTTGATCAGGAATGGTGAAACGTCCTTGGCTAAGGCTTTAAAATTTAAGTCTTTGGTAAAAGCTAATAATTTATGCTTAAGCTGACTTTTGTTTTCAATGCC
>QMNH01000051.1 GCA_003647675.1 Candidatus Falkowiibacteriota bacterium
TCGACAGTCCATTCGTGGCGAAGCTTATCAGTAATCGGCAAATCAAATATGCCCTTGAGTTGCTTCGTTCGAAACGTTTCTTTTATTTTGCTCTCAACTATAATGTTTGCAAATGGCATTTGTAGCCCTTTTTGTCGAGCATTTCGTAAACTTCCTGCTGTTGTGCTTCCGTCTCGCATACGCATACGACGCGATAAGCCTCGCCGGGTATTTGACTGCCCGCGTCTAACGGGTCGTCGACCGGGCCGACAATGTAATTTTCAATTCGCGCTTGGTCTAACGCCGTCATATCCAACGGTGCGTTCGTATGGTCGATATGATTTATCATTTCAGCCATTTTCAGCCCGTCGATTTCTGCGAACTCGGCAATAATGTTATCGGCGATAAGAGCGGAAAACTCTTGTGCTTCGTCTTTGTAGTCTTGATAGTCTGTCGGCACTTGCTTTAATCCCAACAGTTGAGCGGCGGCAAGTCGACAATGCCCGGAAACAATGAAGCCCGTTTGATTGCTTATAACAATCGGGTGTCGCCAGCCGTGATACTTAATCAACGCGGCAAGCTTTTCAACTTGCTTGTCGGGGTGCGTGTTGGGATTCATTGGATTAGGTACTGCTCGCACGATGTCAATAATATGCGTGAAGCTACATTCGACAACCGTCTCGCCAATTGTTGGTTTCTCGTCTACTGTTTTTTTCTTCTTCGACGTTTTCTTAGCTGTTTTCTTCTTCGATTTTTTCTTTGCTTTTTTTGCCATTTTTATTTTCTCTCCATTCTTTATTATACAATGATTTTTTGAACAGTTTCATTGCGTGTAAATCTTTTTTAGTCTCGACGAAGCCTTCGAACTGTCCCGTCATATACGCATTGATAGCGCAGATATGTAAAAGCCGCAGATACTTTGCCTTTGATATTCCGAAGTGTCTCGCCATTTTAGCGATTTCTTTTTTCTCTCTCGCCCCGACCGTAACAGCTATTCGCTCGGTCGCTTTTTCCATATCGACTAAACGCTCCAAGAGCGTATAATCAAATCTGATTGTTTTACTCGTCGGCATTTATTCGGCTTTCGACTCTATCTTTTCACTAACTCTGGAAACGGCCCGTTACCGTGAAACATAAATTTCCCGCAGTCGCATTTCATCTTTACGACGTGCGGGTTGGTCGTCTGTTTTCTGTTGTCGCATTTCTTACAAACCCAATATGTAATCTTTAGTGCCATTTCAAACTCCGGGCATAAAAAAAGCGTCTCGTCAAATTGATGGACGCTCTCTGTACTGGTTTCGCTCTGCGTACGAATCCTTTCGCGGCTCTGTTTTCATTCGGCTTTACTCTTAATCGATTTTGATAGTTCCGATAAACTGGTGTCCGCACGCGGCGGCAATCATTTCGCCAGTAGTCTCACACCACATACTAACCGCCATACCGTCGCCGTCTTTACAGCTTGCTCGATACAACGGCGGGTCGCCCGGCTTATTGCCCGACAACGCTTCGCAGATTTTGTAACCATCTTGATTGTAGAATCCTGCAATTTTCACAACAACACCTTCGCTAAATAAAACCTAATTTCTTAAAATCGTCTCTTACATCATAAATTCTATACACAATTTTTTTCAATGTCAAGATATTTCTCAATCTATTTCTGCTCTTTGGCGTTTTTCCCTTCGGTAATCCGCAGACAACAAAGACAAGTTTTTCGTCTGGATAGTATTTGTTGAAGCAACGTAATTTAGTCTTGTCGCGATTGTCTAAGTGTCCCTTCGTCTCGTGCCATTCAATACTGCCGTCGAGATTTGTTATCTTAAAGTCGGGTTTATACTGTCTAACGCCTGTTATTTTGCCCTTGAACTGCTTCGGAATAAACGGCGGATAGAACTTAAAGCTAAACGCTTCGTACTGCCAATCGGCAATTTGCTTTCCGCGTTTCAGCACTTGAAGCAAAGACGCGTATCGTCGTTCGAGTCGACTTTTGGAATAAAACTTTTTTCCGCCGCATTCGAACCACGCCTTAACTTCGTTGCGATTGCTGGTAATCGGCATTACTTTTTCACCTTGTAGCCAATATCATTTCTACGCCGCCCAAACACGGTGTACCAAACACCGTGCAGAACGAACGCGGCGACCAAAAAGATTGCCCCAAACGCCAGCCAACCGCCGTAATTTTCTGTAATCCAATCCAGTATTTCAAACATTTTTTATCTCAATCCTTAAAACCGTGATTTTCTTTTTGACAATCGTACTGGCGGCAAACTTCGGGTTTTGCGTCAAAGCCCAAGTGCTTTTAAATCAAGCACGTTTTACCTTTTAGCATTCTACAACGACCGCTATTCTTTACACCTATACCCATCGCTAAGAGAATCTTAATCGCAGGGTGTTCGCTGTAATGCCAGAAATCGCCGCGAGTACAACAGTTTGTACATCTTTTGCAAGCCATTATTTCAGACTTTTTACGTAAGCTTCAATTTGCTCGTCGCTGTTCTTTGCGGGCATTCTCGTTGCGTTATCGATTTTCTTGCCGCCCGAAAGCTGAATATAACCGCACGTTACGCAAATCGTTAGTATTGCCGCGTCTTTGCGGTCGGTTCTCGGCTGTTGCTTGAACTCTGTCGCTGAACAGCGGTCGCACTTAATCGTTGCGACGGGTTTCTTAATTGTCTTTGCCGTCTTTTCGGTTTTCTCGACTTTGGGCTTGGTCGATTTCGTCTTTGCCTTTTTAGTTTTCTTTGCCATATCTAATTCCCTTTCAATATCTGCTATTGTTTAGCTTGACGGCGAAGTGCCGTCCTCTCGACTCGGACACAAAACCCGAAAAGTATTTGTTTCTTTTTAGCAACCGCGTTTGCGAGTTGACTTTCACTCGCTCTCGTACCGGCCATTTTATTTTTTCTCGCCGCTCCCAAGCTTCTTCGAACTCGTCGGGAAAATCGACAACAACGACTTCGCCGCTGGTAATAATTTCTTTGATTTCGTCTGTCCCTCGCAACTCTTGTTCTGCCGCCTCGATATACGCCGCTATATTCTGCTTGCCGACTTGCCAACCGCTAACGATTATTGCCGTCGTCGAATCGGAGTCGGATTTCATACAGGCGACATAAAGTGCCGATGTTAGTATCTGCGACTCGTTCGCTATAAGTAAAGCAACCATTCGTTTTCCCTTCTTAGATTATTTGCGGCGGCTTCATATTCTTACGAATAAACTCGTCCGCCGTTTCTCTTGGCTCTGGCAATTTAATCTCCAACTCGTCAAAAAGTTTCGTCCAATCAATCAGTGTCGCAATCGCGAGCGGGTTATATCCATCGCGAACTTCAATCCCTGTTTTGCCGCGTCGTACTGTCTCGTTGACGAGTCCAGCGAGTAAATCGAAGTCGGTACGGTGTATCGGGAAAACAGGGTCGTTAATCATTCGCATTATTTCCTGCGAGATTTTGTCATCGCCAACGCCCCATTGATATTCGCCCGCGAATCCCGCTCGTCGGCATATCGCTTTTAGTTTGGCAACCGCTCGACTTATTCTGCCGAGATTCGCCGTTAGCGGTGCGCGGCAAATAGAGTCGTCTCGCATTCGAACATAATAAAGATTTCGGTCAATCATTTTTACATCGCCGACTTCTTCCATTTTGTAAATCATATCCAAGTCCTCGGCGTACGTCATAGACGTATCAACGCCCAACGTTTTCGCCCAAAATGAAAGCTTGAAAGTTCGCCATTGTCCCATCGGTGTATCTATGAAAGAATAGCCTTTGCCGAGCGGTCGATTCGTCGCGTGAACACTTGTTGCGGGATTTAGGTTTATATCGCAAAGCACTTGTCCCGAATACATAAAGCCAACGTCGGGATTTTTCTCGTGTTCTTCGATAGCGATTTCGATAGCGTCCTCTCGCAACGCGTCGTCTGCGTCAAGCTGTCCAAAGAGTTCTGTTCTAACTTTGGCGATTCCGTTCTTGACAGCAATCGGGCAACCCCAATTTTTGTAGTGTGCCAGCGGAAGAATTCGTTTGTCTTTTTCGGCATACTCTTTAATTATATCAAGCGATTTATCTGTACTGCCGTCGTCGACGATAATCAATTGCCAATCTTGAAACGTTTGGTCGACAACAGATTGTATCGCCGTTCCGATATACTTGTCGAGATTGTACGACGTTAAAACGATTGTGAACTTAGCCATTAGAATTTCCCTAAAAAATTGCTTGTGCGATTTGAAATAACGTTTGCGATATAAGTTTTTTCCAAGCCTCTTTTAGTCGTTGTACTTCCGCAGAAAACGACGCGTCAAGTGGGCGGTCTATTTCGGGAGTTGGTGAAAAATCGATTGACATATTGTACGTCTGTTCGTCCTCGCCCGGCTCGTGCTTTTCGGGCAAGACTATTCCGGGTTTTTCTGCCGAGATATGAAAATCGCAGTCGCCGTCCGCCGGGCAAGTTTCCGGGTCGCACTCGGATTTATAGCCCGCGAGACAATCGTCGGAGTTCTCACAACAAGGTATTAAGTCGTCAATCGTACAGCCGCAATCGGTATTACATAGCCCGTCGTACTCGTTGTCTTGCAGATACTTTTTTACAATTTCTTTGACCGTCATAATACAATAACCCCTTCCCGAATTTCCTTGCGTACTTTGTTCGCCGCGTATGCCGGGTGTTTACCGTCGTCGACGTGCTTTTGAAATCGCTCTTGAAAGTGTTTGAGTTTTTTCGTATCGCCGGCGCACGCCGGGCATACCGTAAACTTCTGTCTGTCTGGAACTATCAAAGGCGTTGAACAGCCGTAACACCGATTCTTACTATCGGGCATAGGCATATCATCGGGCCAAATAAAATATCTTCCGTTTGTTTCCATCGTTTCTTCTGTCATTGTCTCGACTCCTTATTCAAATAGTGTTGAAATAGTTGCGACGTTAAGTCAAACGCCGTATTCTCGTTCGCTCCCTGCTTCTTTAATTCTTTATAGAATCCCATTAACAGCGGCGGGTAAACTTCAATAAGTTCCGCTCTTGCTTGTTCTAACATTGCTATTAGTTTTAGGTCAAGCATTTTATTTCGGATATTCCCTTATCATCAAATCCGCTGGAAACTGCTCGATTTTTTTGGTCAAGAATCGCTTTACTTTAACTTTCTCGTCGCAGTAATACGACCGCACTAAATCGGCAGACTCAAAAATTTTGTTGTGATTCGTTGCTTTATACATTTGCAACTGCTTAACGAATACAGGCACAGAGGCAGATTGACATTGACCGACTAAACCCCGCACCCATTCTGTTTTACATTCCCTTGCCCCTGGGCCGGACTCACAGCCTATGATTACCCAATTAAGGCCATCTTCTAAAACCTGCCCTTTTGTGCCTGTTATGGGGCCGAGATAATCTCGCTTCTTGTTATACAAATCCACCGGCCCCAACATCGGCTCAACTGATACGAACCGCACAGCAGCGGGTATTTGCAGAAGTATCGGGATTCTCTTGTCGGCCATTTCTTGATTCTCTGCGGTCGTGCCGAACCATATATTTTCCGCGTAATCGATTGCGGTTGGCTCGCCGATTTCGGCTTGGTCTGCCTTGACCGATTCGTAATAGTCCAACGCAATATCGGGTCGCTTCGTCAAGACTTGAAACGTATGCCAATCGCACGAAAGCATTGTGTCGTAAACTTTGTCGATAAAATCGTACGACACTTCTTTATGAAACAAGTCGCCCATACTCGGAACAAAAATACGACTCGGCTGTTTCCAACGCTTCGGAATACTAAGTGCTTTTTCGTCGCAATAAACTTTGCCGTTCCAGCCCGCTCGTCCATTGAGAAGCTTCGAATACTTAACGCCAGTCGCGCCCCGCGTACTCGCTATTCTGTACGCCATTTTCTCGGCGTAACAGTTCTTACAGCCGGGCGAGATTTTCGAGCAACCTACCGCTGGATTCCAAGTTCTTTCAGTCCAAGCAATCTTTGTTTTATTTGACATTCGACCAACTCCTACGATGAACTATATTTGCTATTTGACTTTTTGAAATTTTAACGTCATAATAAGCAATCACAACTCTTTGCGTTATCAGATAACTATTACCGCTACGAACGCACCGTCTAATAAATTTTACAATAGTCGGGTCTATCTTTGCGGCTGAATTTTTAACACCAAATCGCTGAACGCCTTTGTGCGGGTGTCGACCTTTTTTCTCTCGGTCTTGTGCGTTGTCTTTGTGTGTACCGATAAAAAGGTGCGACGGGTTTACGCAACGCTTGTTGTCGCAATGGTGGCACACAAGTTTTCCGCTTGGAATACTGCCGAAAGTAATCATATAGGCGACTCGGTGCGCTTTTAACTTTAAGTTCCCTTTTCTGAATTGCCCGTACCCGTTACTGAACAGCCCTGCCGTCCAATCCCAACAGCCCAAATCTTTAAGAGACATATCGACTTTATCCCAAAATCTCTTTTTGGTGTTTTCCGTCCACGCGATTTTAGTCGTTCCCATTTTTTGACTCCATATCTTTTTTGAATTTTTTCCATTTTTTGAATTTTGGTTTCTCTTGAACTTCGCCATAGTTTAATATTTGAAGCCCGCAATGTTCTTCGAAAACTTTGCCGCACTTCCAGCAAGACCACTTTACATTCTGCGTAAAGATATTTCTACCAATCAAGTCGTCGTAATCGAATCTATGTCGACAAATCAAACTTCTAAGCCACTTGAACATTTTTTCAACTCCATTTATAAATCTAAAATAATTATTACGACCACCAACGTTTTAATCTTTCGAGAAAATTACGTGGAAGCCGCCGCCGACTTTTTTTACTTTGTATTCTAATTTGTGTGATACGATATAGCTTCTGATTTCTGCGGCGTACTGAACTTTTATCGGAAACGAAAAAGAGCCTACGTCGTTCGGTACGATATTAACAACAAGCCCGTCGATTGTTACGTTGTCGGGTAATGCTTGCGTCGACGATAGCTTGAACTCGCATATGTCGTTCGGGTCGTCTGGAACGAACGCA
>QMNH01000052.1 GCA_003647675.1 Candidatus Falkowiibacteriota bacterium
AGCCAGCCGCCGGAAGTCAGTTGTAATAAAGTTTTAGTTATTATAATTGCTGAAAACATTGATACTAAAATGCCAAGTCCCAGGGTAATAGCAAAACCCTTAACGATACTGGTTGAAAACTGAATTAAAATAAAACAAGTAATAAGCGTGGACACATTACCGTCGCGAATAGAAGGCCAAGCCCGATTAAAAGAATCCTGAACCGCTAAATCAAGCGGTTTATCTTTGCGTAACTCCTCTTTAAAGCGCTCAAAAATTAAAACATTGGCGTCAACAGCCATGCCGATTGATAATATAAATCCGGCAAATCCCGCCAATGATAATGTAACGGGCCAAAGTTTAAAAATAGCTAAAATTAATATGCCGTATATTCCCAATGATATAACGGCTAAAAGTCCGGGTAGACGATAATATAAAATCATAAATATCGCGACAATAATAATCCCGATTATTCCGGCTTTTAAGCTTGAGGCAAGAGAAGTCTTGCCTAGACTCGCTCCTACGGTTTGCTGGCTAATCAATTCAATCGGCACCGGCAAAGCGCCGGCGTTTAAACGCTGGGCCAAAAGTTTAGCTTCTTTTATATTAAAATTTCCGGATATAACGGCTTTGCCCCCGGAAATTTTTTCATTTACGGTCGGTACGCTGATAGCCAGGCCGTCCAAATATATTGCCACCGGCTTTTCAATGTTTCTTTCGGTTATCTGCTCAAATAGTTGAGCGCCCTCGCTGTCAAACTCCAAAGAAACTTCCGGACTACTATCGTTAGGATTAAATTGCACGGTAGCGCGGTCTAAATTCTTGCCGGTAAGTTCCGTATTTTTCCATTCTTTTTGCTCGCCTAAAATATCTTCTTCGGAAACCGTGCTAATAAAAATAACGCTTAATTTATATTCGGTAGTTGTTTTTTCGTCTCTTTTATAAATTAGGTGGTAGCCGAACTGGGTTTCAACCACATACGAAATCGTGCCGGTTTCCTGGGCAAAAACCGCGTCCTCAAAAGGTTTAACCATCTGATCACGCCCGAACCAGCCCAAATCACCGCCGCTAGTATTCGCGCCCGGTTCAGTCGAATTTTCCTTAACCAACTCTTCAAAATTTTCCGGCGTGGCTTTCTCTTTTAATTCTTTTATTTTCGCATAGGTTTCATCTTTGGTAAGGTCGGTACCGCAGCCCTCGATTCCATCATAACAAAGCAATAAATGCGAAGCCTGTACTTCTTTTTCCGGCTCATTATCACTGAATGGATTGGTTTTTTCCCTTTTATCTTCAAGTTTAAAAAATTCGTATCCCTGCTCCCCTTTTATCAACTCTTTTGTCGTATCGCCGATATTAAAACTTTTTATTCTATCAATAAATTGCGGCTGGTCATTCTCGCTAATCCATCCTAAATCTCCATTGTTATCCTTTGTGTTCGCGTCCTCACTATATTCTCCAGCTAAAACCGCGAAATCTTCTCCGGTAATAATTTTGTCCAGCACTGACTGGGCTTTTTCCAAAGCTTTTTCATTGGCTTCGTTCACGGCCTGTTTTTCTTCTTCGGTTAACTCCCTCATTTCCCCAGTCTGCTCCTTGAATTCAAGCAATGGGGTTTCGCCTATCATCTCAATTGCTTCATTTACATCTTTCACGCCGGCTAATTCCACGATTACCCTGGACTGTCCGCCGGACATGCTGGTCTGTACGATTGGCTCGCTAACGCCAAAAACATTTACCCGCCGCTCAATAACATCGCGTACTCCCTCTAGCGCGCTAGACTGGTCTTTTTCCGGAATTTCCTTCATGTCCGCTTCATATACTAAATGGGTGCCGCCTAAAAGATCCAGTCCTAAACGAAAAGGAATCTCTTTGATATTGGGCAATTTTATGGCATTACCGGTTTTTTGGGCAATATAATTAACTGTTCCGTTATAGTACTTTGGGGCATCAATTAATCCGCCAATAAATACTAAAATTAGAATAAAAACAAAAACCCACCAGATTTTTCCTCTGGCGCCCGGTTTAAATATTTTGGTTAATATATTGTCTGACATATGTTATTCGCTTCGCGAACCCGCCACTACGAATGCGGGACATGCGAATAAAAATATTGAAAATCTTTTATTTTAAAATAAAAACACCCCTAAAAGGTATTACTACTTTAAAGACTGAATTATTAATAATATTCTATACTAAAAATATATAAAATGCAAGACATTATTAATTTTTGAATTTTCAATTTTATTAAGCTCCACAACACTTTTTGTATTTTTTCCCGCTCCCGCACGGACAGGGATCGTTGCGTCCGACTTTTTTGCCGCTTTCATCTTTGACTTTTTCCCGCACTATATCTTTAGCGCCGCTATCTCCTTGGGCGCCATTGTCCGGACTTTTATACCCGGAAAAAGAAGTGGTGCTTTGATCCATTACCTTTGAGGGCGCGCTGAATTGTTTAGCTCTATCAACCAGGGATGGGGCTTTAAATTCCTGTGTTTGGGCATCTTCTATCCGGCCTAATTTAAATATGGAGTAGGCCACCTCTTTCTGAATTAAGCTATTTAGCTCATTGTAAAGCCGGTAAGCTTCTTTTTTATATTCAACCAGCGGGTCTCTTTGTCCATAGCCGCGCAAGCCGATTCCCTGGCGCACGCTGGCCATGGCTTCCAGATGCTCCACCCAAAGCGTGTCTATTGACCTGATCAAAATCGACTTTTCTATTTCGAGCCAATTTATGCCTAATTCTTCGGCTCGGCCGGCCATCTTTTTATAATTTTCTTTAGCCAATTCAACTAGATACTCAATTATATCTGTTCTGGCTTTTGCCTTGTCTATTTTATTATTTTCGCCGGTATATTTTTTTAAATCGGTTTTTAAATCTTCTTTTACCGGAAAAATAGTCGACACTGCCTGTTTTATTTCGTTTAAATCCCAGCTTTTTATTTCGTCCGAGGCCGTATGAAAGCTAATCAGCTGTTCAATTTCCAGCTCTATGTTTTCTAAAATTATCCCAGATAAAGTTTTTGGGATTAACTCATCTTTTGGGCCAGGCTTGCTTATTTGGGCTTTTTTGCCTGCCGAAGCCTTGAAAAAAGAAGATTTCTCCAAAGCCTCGTCCTGATCATTTTCCCGGCTCAAATCCAGGTTTTTTTCGCTTTCGCCAATCTCTAAAATATTTTTTCTTTTCTTATAAATGGATTCCCGGTGTTTATTGATAACATCGTCATATTCCACTAAATGCTTTCTAATATCAAAATTATTGCCTTCAACTTTCTGCTGAGCCGATTCTATTGATCGGGATATCATTTTGTTTTCAATCGGCATATCTTCCGGTACTTTCAATGTGTCCATAATTGATTTCATCCGGTCACCGCCGAATATGCGCATTAAATCATCGTCCATGGAAACAAAAAATCGACTGGAACCCGGGTCTCCCTGCCGGCCGGCCCGGCCCCGTAGCTGGTTGTCTATTCGCCTGGCCTCATGGCGCTCGGTTCCGATTACATGCAGACCACCGAATTTTTTGACTTTTTCCTGCTCGCTCTTCTCGGCCTCGCTGCCGCCGAGAATAATATCTACTCCCCGGCCGGCCATATTAGTAGCAATAGTAATTGTACCGGGACTGCCGGCCTGGGCTATAAACCTGGCTTCTTTTTCATGATTTTTAGCGTTTAGCACCTGCGGTTTTAAGCCTTCGCGCTCCATCATATTGGCCAATATCTCATTTTTCTCAATAGAAACTGTCCCGACTAAAACCGGCTGGCCAGTCTGGCTGCGTTTTTTTACTTCTTCAATAACCGCTTTAAATTTTCCTTCTTCGGAGCGGTAAATTAAATCATTTTTATCTATTCTCTGGCTGGGCTTATTGGTCGGTATGATAACAGTGTCTAAACTATATATTTTAGCGAATTCTTCGGCTTCTGTGGCCGCGGTTCCGGTCATGCCGGAAAGCTTATTATACATTCTAAAATAATTCTGAAAAGTAATTGTGGCTAAAGTCTGCGATTCTCTTTGGACATTTACGCCTTCCTTGGCCTCAATCGCCTGATGCAAGCCTTCACTATATCTTCGGCCATGCATTAAACGGCCGGTAAATTCATCAACAATAATTACTTCGCCGTCCTTAACCACGTAATCGCGGTCAAGCTTAAATAAAGCATGCGCCTTTAGGGCTTGCTCTATGTGGTGCACTTCTCTAACTCCGCCGGTTGTGTAAATATTATCTACGCCCAGCAATTTTTCCATTTTAGATATGCCTGACTCGCTTAAAGTGGCGGCGCGCATTTTTTCATCAACGTTATAATCTTCATTCTCCTTTAGCTGGCGAATCAGCTGAAAAAACTTATTATACTTATCGGTGGATTCTTCGGCCGGAGCGGAAATAATTAGCGGCGTCCGGGCTTCATCAATTAAAATAGAATCGATCTCATCAACAATAGCGTAAAACAATTCGCGCTGGGACATGCGTTCCAGGCTCGGAACCATATTGTCGCGTAAATAATCAAAACCGAATTCATTATTGGTGCCGTATAATATATCGGCGTTATAAGCATCTTTACGCTCTACTTTCCGAAAATTCTTAAGCCGGTCATCGTATTGCGAATCATCGCTATATTCCGGATCGTAAATCAGCCCTGTTTCATGAATAATAACGCCGGTGGATAATCCCAAAAAATGAAAAACCGGCGCCATCCAGCCGGCGCCGATACTAGCCCAATAATCGTTTACGGTCACCAGATGAACGCTTCGGCCGGCTAAAGCGTTTAGGTATAAGGGCA
Source organism: Candidatus Falkowiibacteriota bacterium (assembly GCA_003647675.1). Taxonomy (GTDB): domain Bacteria; phylum Patescibacteriota; class Patescibacteriia; order Patescibacteriales; family UBA12075; genus B7-G4. Next base: position 4,755 of record QMNH01000052.1, read on the forward strand.
ATGTCGCTACTAGAGTTTTTCCTTCTCCAGTTTTCATCTCGGCAATCTTTCCCTGGTGCAGGACTATTCCGCCGATAAGCTGAACGTCATAATGCCTTTGTTTCAGCACTCTTTTCGCGGCTTCCCGAACAATCGCGAAAGCTTCGGGCAATATATCGTCCAAATATTTCCGCAGTTCTTCTCCATTTTTTTCCTTAGCGGCTGTCTGGAAAAATAAAGTTTTTTCTTTAAGCTCACTGTCTGATTTCTTTTTAATTCCATCCTCTAAACTATTTATCTTATCAACAATCGGCCTGATTTGCTTTATAACTTTTATATTCGGATCACCTAAAATTTTATCAATTAATTTCATACATAAAAAAACGCCAAAAGGCGATTAAATTTATTAACATATTTATTATATATATAAACCACAAAAAAATCAATAAAAAAAGGGCGCTAAACATTTTAAAACATGTTTTCGCGCCCCATTTGCCGTTTTTTCCGGCTTTAATTATTTTTTGTTCTAAACTTATTCCTTTTACTTGCCTGGCGAGTTTGCTTCCAATTCTGTTCACACTTTTTCAATCCGCAACCAAGAAGCAAACAACTTTTACCACCAAGACATTTCCCTTTTTGGCAAAAATCCTGATATTTGGTATTAAACGCGTTCGGATTTATGCACAAAATTATCGCCTCGAATATCTGTCTCAAGCTAAGTTTTGTCGATTCTGTGTTAGGATAAGAAAAAGAGCCGTTATAAAGCAGTTGTGGTTTTCTTGTATTGTCATAAAACCACATTGGTACCTTCTTTAAAGCTCCTCCTAAACGCAAAATCTCAAGATTAAAAACTTTTCTATGCTTCCGCAAAATCTGTTCAGATAACCTTATTAGGACAGCCACATCACTTAAATCAAAATTCAACTTAGAATTTCCGATAAAAACATGTCCTTTTGAATTCTTTGCTATCGGAATGTCCGCGCCTAACACCCCGCCATACATAGGATTGGCCCGCATCGCGGCTTCCATCCGGTAATTATCTTGTATTCCATTAAAATTTCCGGTTTGGAGGGCGGCGACAACAACCTCTTTTGAAGCTGAATTCTTTCCGATCGGCAAATACAAAGTCTTTATTAACACTTCTCTTTTTTTCAGTTTTTGCTTTAACTCCTGTATGGCCTGATCAAAATACCACTTATGCAACCTGTAAGCCTTTATGCCCTTATTAAAAATATAATTGGCGTCAACTTCTTCGCTACATTTTTTATGACCTCTCACGAATTGGGCGATATGCTCTATCGTAAAATTTCCGTTTTTATAATCATAAAACTTCACGTGCAGACATGAAACGTACCAGGTCGCGTGTTTGTCCTGTCTGCTAGCTTCCTGCCGATTCATCATTTTCAACAAAGAGGTTATATCTTTTTGATTTTGACTGCCGTTGCAGTCATTTTGACTAACATGATTTAAAATTTTCCTCCAAACTTCTTCATTTTGAATTCCCAACGCTTCGGCAACCAAGTCGGAGCATGATTTCTTTTTCTCGCCGTTCCCCTCCGCGCAAGCATGGTCATCAAAAACACCTTTGTTAACACCAAGCTCAATATAGCCATTGACCTGGTATTTCTCAATAAATTTCATATCTGCTTTTAAACGGATCATTAACGCCGCCACATACTCATCACCGTGCGGCTGTTCATGCGTTTTAAAAGCCACAAATCTGCCCGGCACCTTTACTAATCCTAAGTCAAATTTAAACCAGCCCATAACATTCTCCTTTTTGCTTATTCAATTAAAACAAAAATTGAACCTACCGTTTAGATAGAGGTTAATAAAAAGAACATTTATAACTAACTTTAAATAATAACATATTTTTAACATAATGTCAAGCATTTGATTTTTAAATCTAAAAACAGCGCCTAAAGGCCTGTCAAACCGCGGTTTGACAGGCCTTTAGGCGCTGTATGTGTAATTTTTATTTTAACTAAATTTATTTAGTTAGTGTGTAAAAACTGGTGCGAAGTTAAAAATTTAATATTTTTGCAGATTTTTTATAAAATTTTTTGAAGTGATATAGTAATATCAGTGAAAACAATTTTATAAAAAATATGTGAAAATATTAATTTTTAAGCCGTTGCTAGTTTTTACACACTAACTATTTA
>QMNH01000053.1 GCA_003647675.1 Candidatus Falkowiibacteriota bacterium
CACTAGCATTACTTGGTCTTGGTTTAGTGGGTTTTGGTTTTTTAAAAAAGAAGAGCGTTATAATTCCGCTTATAATTATTATTGCCGGTGTTTCTGCTTGGGCGATATTTGGCAAGAAGGAGGAACAGGGTTCAAAAGAGGTGCAACCAAAGGAATGGACAGTTAGGAGCGATGATCTCACTATTGCAATCGAATCAGACGGCAAAGTCGTGGCCAAGGACGGGGTTGAATTATCCTTTTCGGTATCCGGCGACACATTAGAGGTAAAAGAAATATTTGCACAAGAAGGGGCGAAAGTTAAAAAAGGGGATAAGATAGCGTCGGTTATAACCGATGATTTGCAGTATGACCTAAATAAAGCTTACGCAAGCTACCAATCGGCTTTAGCTAGTTATAATGAAAAGGTTGCGGGTGCGACAGACGATGAAATCTTGAAATCATTAGCTTCAATCGAGCAAGCGGAAATTACATTAGCACAAACTAAAATCAGTCTCGAGAAAACTAAAACCAGCGCTAAACAGAAGATTAAGACCGCGGAAGACGCGGTAGAGACAGCAAAAGACAATTTAGATGACAACCGAAATGAATTATTAAGCAAAGACGTTAATGACACGTACGATGATTTAATAGACACAATAAAAGCAATCAGTATTACCGCCCAGGGAGTTTTGCCTGATTCTGACGAAATACTCGGGATTGATAATAAATACATAAACGATGTCTATGAAAATAATATTGGAGTAAAGGATTCATCTTCTTTTAATTTAGCAAAATCAACCTATAACTCATCTAAAAATGAAAAAGACTTACTTGATACTTATGCTATAGCCTTGTCCGGTTTAAGCTCTCATACTGAAGTTGATACCGCGGCAGAGCAGGCAAGCATATTACTCAATAGTTTAGAGGAGCATCTTTTTTATATGCAATCCACCCTAGAGGCTTCAATTACTTCAGTAGATTTAGTGCAAACTAAACTAGACGGCTTTAAGTCTACGATAAATTCTAATCGGGGCAGTGTTAATACGAAGATTACTGCCATAAATAGCGATATTCAATCTGTTGCAGACGTTAAAGAGGCTTTAGATGATTATATTGAAGCTTACCAAGACGCGCTTAATGACCTAGAAGACACAAAAAATGAAGCTCAGCAGGATATAGCTAATTCCGAATCTGGTTTAGCATTAAAGGAACTGTCGCTTGAGCAAGTAAAAAGAAGCCATGAAGAATTATTAGCGCCATTAACAACTTCGGAATTAGCTTCAGCCAGGTCTTCCTTAACTACAGCTTCGATCAATGTAGACAAAGCCAGAAATGATCTAGAAAAAGCGACTTTAACATCGCCGATTGACGGCGAGGTAGCGCTTCTTAACTATAAAACAGGAGATATTATATTAACAGATGATACCAGGCCGGTAGTAACGATTATTAATAACGATACATTATTTATTGAAGTTAATATTGAGGAAGCGGAAATTAATAAAATTAAAGTCGGGCAAAAAGCATATACCATTTTTGACGCGCTTGACGGGTTAAAATTAGAGGGAGAAATTAGTTTTATTTCTTTAACTTCCAAGACTTCTAATAACGGTATCGTAACGTATTTAGTTAGAGTAATTATTACTAACACCGGAGAAGCGCAAATTAGGGAGGGGATGACAGCGTTTGTTGATTTTATTACCGCAGAAGCTTTTAATATCTTAATCGCTCCGGTTAATGCGGTTAGTAATGTCGGTGGAAAACCATCAGTCCGGCTAGTAAGCGGAGAATGGATAGAAGTAATTACCGGGTTTACTGATGGTAGTAACGTAGAAATTATCAGCGGACTTAATGTAGGAGATAAATACTTTATTAAATCCGAAATTAAATAAAATTCGAAATACGAATATCGAATTTAATTATATATGGACAACAAAACTGAGATAAAATTTAAACAGGTGTATAAGTCTTACTTTTTAGCAAATGGGGACGAAATACCGGTTTTAAAAGGAATTGACCTAGAGATAAAAAAGGGCGAATTTGTCGCTATTATGGGCGAATCCGGCGGCGGAAAAACTACGCTTTTAAATATTATCGGGTGCTTACATCCTTTGTCAAAAGGAAAATATTATCTGGAGAACGAGAACATCGGAGTGGTTAGGGACGATTTTACTTTAGCTTATATCCGCAACAAGAAGATGGGTTTTATTTTCCAGCAATTTAATCTTTTTACCCGTTTAACGGCCATAAAAAACGTGGCCTTACCGGCGCTGTATGCCGGTGTTCCGGGAAATGAACGGGAAGATAAAGCCAGAGAACTTTTAAAGTCGCTTGGTATGGCCGACAGATTAGAGTATAAGCCAACAGAATTATCCGGCGGACAGCAGCAGAGAGTAGCGGTTTGCCGGGCGCTAATGAACGATCCGGAAATTATTTTAGCAGATGAACCGACCGGAGCCTTGGATTCTAAATCCGGCCTTGAGCTTATGGAAATATTTAAAAAATTCAAAAACCAGGGGCGAACGGTTGTTATGGTTACCCATACGGCGGAAGCGGCTAGGTATGCCGACCGGATAATATATTTACGCGATGGACAGGTAACGGATCATGATTATAAGTTGGAATCCAAATATTAGTTCAATAGATAACTATTTAATATATAAAAATATTTAATCTTTGAATAAGTTGTAAAATATTTATGATTTGGGAAATTATCAAAATGTCGTTTGAATCTCTACTGGCAAAGAAAACCAGGAGTTTTTTGTCTATGCTTGGAATAATTATTGGTGTATCTACGGTTATTGCCGTGTTTGCGATTGGCCAAGGAGCGCAGAACGCGGTTGACGAACAATTTGAGGGGCTTTCCGCTAATTCTATTATTGTTATGGGCATTAAAGGAAAACAAAATATTGGAAGTACAAAGTTAAAAACCGCTGACGCGGAAGTATTACTAGAAGAGGCGGGGCATATTACTGTTGCAGTTGGCTCAATTCAGGGAAATTCAACAGTCGCGCATAGCCCGGAAAGCGGTTCCTTTACTATCGTAGGAACTACTCCGGGTTTTTTTGATGTATCTAATTTAGAATTAGTTTCCGGACGTATTTTTACCGAAGAAGAAATAAATAATAAAGCCAAGGTCGCGGTTCTTGGTAACGGAGCGGTAGAAGCGCTTTTTCCGAACGGAGGAGAGATTGTGGGTGCTACCATAACTATTGCAGGCAAAAAAGCAGAAGTTATAGGTTACTTAGAAGAACTTGGCACTAGTATGGGGCCAGGAAAACAGGATGATTCTATTATTGTGCCAAACACTACAGCGGAAACAAGCTATCTTGGAACCGGCGGTTTTGTTATGCTCAATATTCAAGTTGATTCAGTTGATAATATGGAGCTGGCAACTGCCGAACTTATATCTATTCTGCGAGAAGAGCATGGCCTTAAATCTGGCCAGGAGGATGATTTTAAAATAATGGACGCCGGATCCATGGTGGGGGCGGCACAAGACGCCGCATCACTTATGTCTTTACTTTTAACAGCCATTGCGGCTATTACCCTGCTCGTTTCCGGGATTGGGATTATGAACGTTATGTTTGTGACTGTGGCTGAACGTACTAAGGAGATAGGTATTTCTAAGGCAATCGGGGGAAAGCGGGGAGATATATTAAGCCAATTCTTATTAGAGTCGGTAGTTCTTTCAATGATAGGCGGTATTATTGGAGTTATAATCGGTAATAGTGTAATTTTTGCGTTTCGTAATACTGAGTTAATTACTTTAGCTCCTTCCTTGATAGGTATAGTAATAGGTTTTGGATTTTCAGTATTAGTTGGTGTATTTTTTGGATTTTATCCGGCCCTTAAAGCAAGTCGGCTTGATCCGGTTGACGCCCTAAGAAGCGAGTAATATAATTCCAAAGACCGTATTTAGCCTTAGAGGACAGTTTTTCTTCCAGGGCTTTTTTTAAATTGACTTAAAAAAAATTGCTAAGTAGTTAATGTGTAAAAACTAGCAACGGCTTAAAAATTAATATTTTCACATATTTTTTATAAAATTGTTTTCGCTGATATTACTATATCACTTCAAAAAATTTTATAAAAAATCTGCAAAAATCTTAAATTTTTAACTTCGCACTAGTTTTTACACACTAACTAAGTATAATTTAGGGGTAATTTGATAAAAATTTTATGAAAAAGTTAATATTATTATGTATTATTTTAATTTTGCCAAGTCTGGTATTTGCCCAAATCGACTGTCCTTTCGGGTTTGTAAACGATCCGGCCCCGGGCAGCTGCGCGCGCTATATAGATACTAACGGTAATAGCATTTGCGACCTGTCCGAAGTTCCGCTTACAAGCGATACCGGCGGCACGGACCGGGAAAAAATAGAATATATCAGTTCCGAGGACTTAAAATCCAGGACCATAAAAGAAATCGCCCAAGCCTATAATATAGACGCTAACGAATATGCTTCCAATCTGGCAAAATATTTAGGCAAGGGAGTTTTAATTTCGAATTTACTTCAGGATTTACATGATGATGAAGGTTTATGCGCGGGTATTGCGGCTGAAATCGCCTTGTCCATAAAAAACGGGAATACAGAAACTAATTATGCCGAATTAATATCTGGAGAGGAATTAAAAGACATGAAAGTATATGAAGTGGCGGAAAAATATAACATATCAGATCAAGATTACGTGAATACGCTGGCTGAATATTTAGGCAAGAAGGTTAAATTAACCGATACATTTCAGCTTTTATACGATAATTACGGCCTTGAGCCTAGCATGGCCAAGGAAATCGTTTTTCAAATGGGCGGCAGTATTGAAGCAAACGCCGTAGTCCAAGGCAGTAATAATGTTTTGCCGCGTTATAAATTCGGTTTTATTTTGATTGCTATTTTGATATTATATTTTTTGTCGTACTTAATGATTAGAATAAAGAAGTTAAGCCTTTTAAACCACAGGCGTTTATGGAACATATTATTGTTTATTACATTTTTAGCGTCAACTGTTTTGGGACTTTTGCTTATAATCCGCGTCAATTGGGGCTGGTCTTTTAATTTGCCTTTTAGTATGCTTTATTGGCATGTGGAATTCGGTACGGCCATGGCTATTATCAGCATTTTTCATATCATTTGGCATTGGCGCTATTTTGTGTCTATATTTAAAGATAATAAATAATATAATTATGCCGGAATTACCCGAGGTTGAGACAATCAAAAACGACTTGAGAAAGAAAGTAATTAGCAAGAAAATAAAATCAATAAAAGTAATATTGAAGAGGACAGTTAAGTCAAATTTTAATGAATTTTTAACAAATTTATTAGATAATAAATTCATAAGCATTGAAAGAGCCGGAAAATTATTGATATTTGAACTCAAAAGCAAAGAAATGTTTTTGTTGGTTCACCTCAAGATGACTGGCCAGTTAATATATTCGGAAAATGGCAGAATTATTCCGGGTGGCCATGCCGATGCCAGTACGATCAAAGATTTACCCAATAAATATACCCGGGTAATTATAGAATTTTGCAACGGCGGTAAACTGTTTTTTAATGATACGCGGACTTTTGGGTATATGAAATTGGTCGGCAAAAAAGAATTAGATGAAATAGTGTCGAAATTTGGGCCGGAGCCCGGAGCTAAGGAGTTTAATTATAAGTATCTAAAGAAATTGCTTAACAAAAGAACGGCAAACATCAAATCCCTTCTTTTAAATCAACAACTGATAGCCGGTATTGGAAATATATACGCAGACGAGATACTTTTCAAGGCCGGCGTGGCGCCGGAACGGGCAGCGAATTCTCTGGATGAAAATGAAATAAAGAAAATAAATATAGCTGCGCGGGAAATTTTAAGGGCAGCCATAAAATATCGGGGTACGACTTTTAACGATTATGTTGACGCAGACGGCAATACGGGAAATTTTTTAAAAAAGTTAAAAATTTACGGACGGGAAGGAAAAAAATGCCAAGTATGCGGAGAGATTGTTAAAAAGAAAAAAACAGCCGGCCGGGGTACGCATTATTGCTCTAAATGCCAATCGTAGCTTACAGTTTTTTAGTTTTTAGTTTTTAACTTTTAGTTTCTATTGATGTTTAATAAATTAAGGGTATTATTTTGGTAGCCTATAAGCTATAAGCTAATACCTAAAAGCTAACAATATGCAAAATACGTTAAAAAACCTGGCCACAGCCTTTATTGGCGAATCCCAGGCCAGAAATCGCTATACTATTTACGCCAAAATAGCCAAAAAAGAAGGCTATGAGCAGATGTCGGAAATTTTCATGCAAACCGCAGAGCAGGAGCTTGAGCACGCTAAATGGCTGATGCGTTTAATTAATGAATTAGAAGAAAAAATTGGCATAAAACAGGAAATTAAAGTTAATGCCGAAGTGCCGGCCAATATCGGCAAGACCGCGGAAAATCTAAAAGCGGCTATTGACGGCGAACATTATGAACATTCGGAAATGTACCCGAATTTCACGGCCGAAGCCGAAGCCGAGGGATTGCCGGAAATCGCGAGCCGTCTGAAAGCAATCGCGCGCGCTGAAGCCCACCATGAAGAGCGCTATAAAAAACTGTTAAGCCAGCTGGAAACCGGTTCGGTTTTTAAAAAGGATAGTGAAACTGCCTGGGTGTGCCGCAAATGCGGCTATGAGTATAGCGGCCCGGAAGCGCCTCCTAAGTGCCCGGCCTGCGGGCATCCGCAAAGTTATTATCAGGTTAAATGCGAAAATTATTAGAAAAATTTTTAATTTTTAATTTTTAAATAATTTTTAATTTACAATTTTTAAAGATTGTTTTTAGACTCATGACTAAATTAAACCAAGTGTATAAATGTAATGTTTGCGGCAATATAACTGAGGTCCTGCATACCGGCGCCGGCGAACTGGTTTGCTGCGG
>QMNH01000054.1 GCA_003647675.1 Candidatus Falkowiibacteriota bacterium
CGTGTTTTTAAAAGCCACTTTTGCCGCCTGGGATACAGATAGTGATAATATAGAATTAATAATATTAGATAATATATAAAATATGATAAACCAAATAAAAAAAGTGGCCACAAAAGCAATAAAGAATGCCGGGAAAATTGCTCTCGGTGAGTATAAGAATTTTGATCGTGCTACCATAAAGCTGAAAGCACACCAGGAAATACTTACTAAGGTTGACCTTATGTCGGAAAAAGTTATTATTGACGAAGTTAAGAAAAATTTTCCCGAGCATAGCATTTTATCCGAGGAAGCCGGCGATGATAATATTAAGTCGGAATATTTATGGATAATTGATCCGATTGACGGTACGACTAATTTTTCCATGCATAATCCGCTCTGGTGCGTATCGGTCGGTATTGCCTATAGAGGAGAAATAGTTTTAGGTTTTATTTACGCGCCTTGCCAGAATGAATTATATACGGCTCAAAAAGGCCAGGGCGCTTATCTTAACGGTAAAAAAATAAAAGTGTCAAACATTTTTGAAGGAAAAATTCTAAACGCGTTTTGCAGTGCCAGGGAAATAAAGCACACAAAAAAAGCGGTTAGATATTTTTCTTACCAAAAACTCCGCGGCGGGAGCTGTTATATGCTTGGCAGCGCGGCTTTGGAGCTGGGTTATGTGGCGGCCGGGCGCTTGGAATCTATGGTAATTCCCGGGGCTCATCCCTGGGACGTGGCCGCGGGCGTGTTGTTAGTCAGGGAGGCTGGAGGGATAGTTTCCGATTTTAAAGGGGGCGAATGGACTTTAAGATCTGAAAATATGCTGGCCTCTAATGGGAAAGTACATAGAGAGGTACTGAAGGTGATAAATAAATAATCCAAAATTTTTTATAAATTTTTAAACAATTTAATTATTTTCGGATATTATTTTTTCTGTCATTCCTGTAGATGTTGCATGATTCATTGACAAAACTTCTTTTCTGTCATTCCGGAAGCCCGAAGGGCTATCCGGGATCCAGGAGCACGAAAGCCAATCAGTATTTTAAAATTATATATGGCACGTTTGAATATACTTATTTAGTTAGATGGAATATAGCGATTGTACGTATCTACCCTGGATCCCGGATATTCCCAAACTCGCTTCGCTCGTTTCGGAATTCCGGGATGACAGAATAAATAGAGTTTATTAATTATTGCCAGTGAATTACTTAACTTCTACAATTCCCGAACCCGGCTCCAATTTTCGTAAATAAACAGATGCCGTGAATGATTGCGGGATATTGCGAATTCAATTAATTTAATAAAATATAAAAATTGGGGCAGGGTATCGGGAATCCAGGTGGAAGATAAATGAATATGGCTAGCGGAAAGCAAATTCCAAAAAAAATATTTTTACTCCCAGAACCTGGATCTCCGGGTTCTCCGGTTCCGCTCCGCTCCACCGGAGCCCCGAGGATGACAGAAGAGAGGGTTTTATTATTAAAGCTCTAGGATGACAAAAAAATTAGTTATAATTAGAAAGTGAAAAATTTGGCTTTAAGATGTTTTACGCCTGATTGTTATAAATTTGTTGATAGATGAAAAAAATTAATTTAATTATAATTTTTTGTATTATATTATTATCTGCTTGCGCAAAAACAAAGCAGGAAACCAAGCCTATGTTTACAAATATAAGGAAGCCGGCCGTGGCTGGCCAATTTTATCCGGCTGACGAGCCTCATTTAGAATTTAAAATAAATAAATATTTGAAAGAAGCGGAAGTTGAAAAAACAGACGGAGATGTTAAAGCCATAATGGTTCCTCATGCCGGATATAGTTATAGCGGACCGGTAGCGGCCTATAGCTATAAATCATTAGAGGGAAAAAAAATTAATACGGCAGTTATTATATGCAATTCCCATACAACTTATTTTAGCGGTATAGCGCTTGACAACTCGGACGCTTGGGAAACTCCTCTGGGCCAAGTTGAAGTTGACAAGGATTTGGCTGAAAAGATCGTAAATTCAAGCGCGGCGATTAATTATAATTCAAAGGCGCATGCCAAAGACCATACTCTTGAGGTGCAATTGCCATTTTTGCAAACTGTGGTAAAAAATAATTTTAAGATTGTACCGATTTTGTTCGGGAATATGGAGAAAGGGCCATATAAAGAGCTGGCCAAAGCTTTAAAAGAAAATTTAGGCGATAATGATATCTTGGTAATATCAACCGATATGTCGCATTACCCCAGTTATGAAGACGCCAATAAAATTGACACCGAAACGTTAAAATTGATCAAAGCCGGTGATATTAATAAATTAGAAGAGCATGTCGCCGCGATTGAAGCCAAAGGCGTGGCCGGAGAGGAAACAGTTTTGTGCGGGATTGACGGGGTTAAGACCGCGATGGAATTATTTAATTTGGCCGGCTGGAATTCAATAGAGATTTTAAAATACGCCAATAGCGGGGACGTGGCCAGCGGCGATAAGTCAGCGGTTGTCGGTTATGGGACGATCGTATTCACTCAAAATCAAAATGCAAAACTCAAAATTCAAAATGACAATGAAAAATTAAAAATAAATAAAACATTGAACGAATTTCAACAAAAAGAGTTATTAAAAATCGCACGTGAAACAACAGAGAATTTTGTACAGACCGGGACAAAGTTAGAATTTAAAATAGCAGACGAGAGGCTTAACCGCAAAGAAGGAGCTTTTGTTACTTTGCATCTTGATGGAGAGCTCAGGGGTTGTATCGGGCAGATCGTGCCCAGCGATAAGCCGTTGTATGAAGTGGTAAGAGACATGGCAATATCGGCCTGCTCCGAAGACAATCGTTTTAATCCGGTTAGTAAAGGCGAGCTTAAAAGACTGGAGTATGAAGTAAGCGTTTTATCCGTACCGGAGATAATTACTAATTACAAAAACGTTGAATTGAGCAAGCACGGGGTAATAGTAAAAAAAGGTTTAAGAAGCGGAGTATTTTTGCCTCAGGTAGCGACCGAAACTGGCTGGGATTTAGAGAAGTTTTTGAGTGAGCTATGTTCCGGTAAAGCCGGATTACCCCCTAATTGCTACAAAGATAAAGATACGCAAATTTTTGTGTTTACAGCGCAGGTTTTTGGTGAGGAGGACGTTAAGTAAGGATAAAAAGAGAAATAAGAGCAAGAAGAAAAATAAGAGAGAGAAGAGAAATAAGATAAATAAGAGCGAGAAGAATAAAAAGAGAAATATGATAGTTGAAATGAATTTTGTTCATATTTATCTTATTTTTCTTTTTAATCTTATTTGTCTTATTTTTTGTTTTCCACAAGACTATACACAAAATTTATGCTATTATATTATTAATGTTAATAACTTTTGTTTCTTTTTAACAAGGATAGTATAACCCCTCTTAATTGAGCGGAAATACTTCCATATAAGGAGAGGTAAAAAAAATATAGCTTTTACCAAAACTCCAACCTTTTTTTACGCCCCAAAGTTTATTCTGCGGGGCTTTATTTTTTTAGTGGGATTGACAAATTATTAGGAATATGTAATATTAATAAATTGGTCATTGACAAATAACTAAAATTAGCTATAATAAAAATATATTTTAGCGCAATTTATTATAAAAATGCGTTAACTTAGAAAGTCGGAGCGGTTCCGACTACAGCTTTTTTACAATTTTTTAATCAAAAGGAGGTTGCTTATGGATGTGTCTAAGGGAAATACTTCGAGAACCGTTATGTCACTGAAAGTCGACCTGTTGATCTGCCAAATTGGCACCGGCAATTCTGAAAATTTGGCCATTTACGCCGGCCTGATCCTTTAGTCGAAAACGGATGCAAAAAAGCGGAGGAAAGATGTTAAATACATTCAGAATCCCACCGCAACCGCAGAGCCTGACCTTTGTATGGAGCGGCGTGTGTGTAAGGTAAAGGTTTTCGGATTATTCGGGGATTTAAAACTCTGCCCATTTTTTAGAAATAATACCCGGCATGAGGAGCCAAGATCAGGCCAATACCCCGGCCGACGCAAGCCTTTTTTAGAAGGCCGCCCGAGAAACCCGGGTAGGTTTTGGCGGTCAAACAAAAGGTAGCGATTGTCACTTGCCGTGTCTTATCCCCGCCAGTAATGGGAATTTAAGAAGGCACGACGATATCGGTGCGCAATTATTCGAACGAGAATTATGCCACCAGGGACCGCTGACAGCCAAGACTCCAAGAAGGCGAGCCACAGGGTCCTACGAAAGGACGCCGCTATCTTTTACTAAAAAGGGGCGAAGAATCGCTTCGCCCCTTATTATAACCTTCGGCTACATGAAAGGAGATTGTCCCAAATAATTTTTTTCAGATGAATAATCAAAAAAATTGTAGTATCGTCATATGGAAAAATTAGACTAGGTTTCCCGAACCTGAATACGGGAAAGTAAGCAGGTTCAACAACCTGCCGATAAAAAGGCCGAACTAATGTAAGGCCACTAAAAACCGGGCGACCATCTTAAAACGTGATGAATCGCTCAGGCGAAAACAATAAAAAGATAAAGACCCTTCTGCGAAGAGAAATTTCTTCCAAAGGGTCTTTTAAATTTTTATACAAGATAAATATTTATTATTTTAAAGAAGGATTTTCAAAATTTAGATTACGTTCGTATAATTTCAGACTTCATAAATTGATTAACCAAAATTTTACGAAAGTAAGAATGATTTTATTATTTTTTATCTTTAATACTAGACAAATTATTAAAATTAAGTTAAAATATATATAGTCCTTTTAATTTGTAATTGAAATAGCTTTTCTAACGTAAGGCCTTAAAGCCGGAAAAAATAAGGCGCGATTAAAGCTATTTTTATAAATCCGCATTTAGCGGGAGAGGAGGTGAAAAAATAAAAAAAGAATCGCATTTGTTTCTTTTAATTTGGCCAAAGAAAGTGAGGTAAATTATGAAAAAGTATTTGCTTCGATCAGCAGCAGTACTCATTGCATTAACGGTGACTTTTATTTGTTTTAGCCCGACATTTATCGCCGCGGCCGACAATAGCGATCAGACAACGGTACAGACGACGGCCCTTCTGAAGATGACTTCAAGCCCGGAGGTGCTTGTTAAAAGCATTGAAATTGTTTTTGAGGAATTTAATTCCGCTGTTTTAACAAACTGCCTTGTTGGCGAAGAGATCACTGATGATGCCTTCTGCGTTAGGCATAGTGAAAGTATGGCAATAATCGGAACCGTGGAAAAGGAGGCAAGTGGCGGCATATTTGCCTATTTGATACGATATGACGATAATGCCATTTCCACTTCGGGCGAACAATTTTACACCTTTATCTCTACAGATGGCCTTTGTCTTCGCGTCTAAACCAATATACTGTAAGTTTTTTAGATTGCGCGATGAGGCGTAGTATTAACCCCTGGGTACAGGAAGTATTCAGGGGTTTTTTTATTTGTCATCCTGAGCCGTAGGCGAAGGATCCCGATGCTTATATCTAGTACGTTTTTATTATGTATTATTTCCACATTTATTTTTCTTATCCTCGGGATTCTTCACTACGCTACGCTTCGTTCAGAATGACAGTTTATTTTTTATATTTTTAATATTTTCTTCAGATATTGTCCGGTATAACTTTTTTTAACCAGAGCAACTTCTTTTGGCGTACCTTGGGCGATTATTTCCCCGCCCTTGTCCCCGCCTTCCGGACCCAAGTCTATTATCCAATCAACCGATTTTATTACATCCAGATTGTGTTCTATTATCAGGACCGTATTACCTTTGTCAGCCAGCTGGTTTAAAACTTTTAAGAGGCGCTTAATATCGTCAAAATGCAGACCGGTGGTCGGTTCGTCCAGGATATAAAGAGTTTTGCCGGTTGCCCGGCGGGAAAGCTCGGTAGCCAATTTTACCCTTTGGGCTTCGCCGCCGGACAGGGTAGTGGCGCTTTGACCTAGCTTAATATATCCCAGACCAACTTCTCTAAGCGTAGCTAGTTTATTCTCTATGGCCGGAATATTTTTAAAAAAAGCATGAGCCTCTTCTATGGTCATTTTTAAAACATCGGAAATATTTTTATCCTTATAATATATTTCCAAAGCTTCTTTATTGTAGCGATGGCCGTGGCAGACTTCGCATTCAACGTAAACGTCGGGCAAGAATTGCATTTCTATTTTATTAACGCCATCCCCCGAGCACGCCTCGCAGCGTCCGCCCACCACATTGAACGAAAAACGACCCGGCCGATAGCCTTTTATTTTTGCTTCCGGCAAAGAGGCGAACAGTTCGCGTATTGGCGTAAAAGCGCCGGTATAGGTTGCCGGATTGGAGCGGGGCGTGCGCCCGATTGGCGATTGGTTAATGTCAATTACTTTGTCAAGGTATTTAAGGCCCTCTATGCTTTCGTGGGCGCCGGGTTCGGCTTTGGCGCGGTGGAATTTTTTACTTAAGGCTTTGGCCAGAATATCGCTCATTAAAGTGGATTTGCCGGAGCCGGATACGCCGGTAATAGCAATAAATTTTCCCAAAGGAAAACTAACGTCAATGTTTTTAAGATTATGTTCCGAGGCTTTAATGATTTTTATTTTAGCGCCGTTTCCTTTCCGGTAATGGTTTGGAATTTTTACGGATTCTTTGCCCGACAGGTACTGGCCGGTTAAGGATTTAGCGTCTTTTTTAATTTGCGCCGGAGTTCCTTCGGATACGATTTCGCCTCCATGCTCGCCGGCACCAGGGCCGATATCTATTATCCAATCGGCCGAAATCATAGTTTCTTCATCATGTTCAACCAC
>QMNH01000055.1 GCA_003647675.1 Candidatus Falkowiibacteriota bacterium
ACGCAATCAAGCTTCAACTTGCGAAGTTCGACGGACACGCAAAGCTTGGCTGGCGAGCGGCGAACTATCACGCCGAAGCGGATAAGATTATTCAGATTGCAATTAAAAGAGCGACGAAGCAGAATAAAAATATACTGTACGACGGTACGATGAAAAATCTCGAAAAGTATATTAAAAAGATTGACGAGTTCAAAAAAGCTGGTTACAAAATAAAAATGGCTTACGCCGATTTGCCGATGGAAAAGACGATGGTTCGTGCAATCGGTCGAGCATACGGACACGACGCGAGATTTGTCGACCCTGTTTATATCGCTTCTCACGGCAAGCGAAATCTGCGAGCGTTTAATCAGCTAAAGAAGCAAGTCGACGAGTGGGTGCATTACAATACAGATGTTCCGTATAAGACAAAGCCGACGTTAGTTGCTCGCTCGAAGCCGAAAAAGCCAACGAAGCCGACAGCACCGAAAATACCGAAGGGTAAATCGTCTGCGGGTTCGGCAGAAGAAGTCGCGGCGTTTGAATCGCCGCTTGTCGATAGTCCCGTAAGTTCGAAAGAGTATCTTGGCGGTGGCATAAACGAGACGTTCAAGATAAAAACAATCGACGGGCAACGTTCAGTCTGGAAGTCGAAGTCTGGCGAGCGAACTGGTGTGCGTAAATTCGTGAAGAACAAAACAAGCTACAAGCGAGAGAACGCCGCGTCGCGAGTTAATAACGCGATGGGCTTTGATTTATGCCCGCGAACAGTTATAAAAACAGTTGACAAAGAAGTTGGTTCGGCGCAGAACTTCGTTGGGGGCGATACAATAAGCGGTATAGGTAGACGAAGCCACACGTTAAAAATGCGAGCGATGGACGCAGACGTGCAACGTATGGCGACGTTTGATTTTGTTATCGGTAATTCCGACCGACACTTGAGCAATGTAATGTACGACGTGGCGAAAAAGAAACTTTGGGGTATCGACAACGGGCTTGCTTTTAATAATTATAATATGGCGGTTAAAAATGCGACCAAACATAATAGAGAACATTTTATCGACAGTCTTAGAAGCTATGCGCTAAACAGCACGAAAGTTTCTGGTAAGACTATTTCGAAAGAAGCGTACGCGGGAATAGAGCGATTGATTGATAACGAAAAGTATGTTCGCGGCATTCTTAAAGGTCGCTTAACTACAAGCGAAGTTGACGGAATGTTTATGCGAGCGAAATATCTGCATAAGACAAAGAAGTTCCCGACAAAAACCGATTTATATAGTTACAAAGTTGTTATCGGTAAATACAAGAGCAAAAAAGTAATAGTTGAAAACTTTTATTGATAAGGGAGTTGAATATGTTAGTTGTAGATATATTGGAAACACAAAAAGAGGGTTCACAAAAAGTTATCGGGCAAGTCTTTTGGGACGGCGAGAAAATAACAGTTAGCGACAGTTTGGGCGATATGATGGACGAGGGTTTTGGGACGTACGACTACAAGACGATTAAGCCAAAGGACGGCAAAAAGTTTATCGACGGGCTGGCGAGCGGCTTATCTGGCTCGATGATACGAGCGACGCTACCGAGAAAAATATAATTTTTTTTCAAAAAAGGCTTTGATTTCTATTTTCGTTTTGTTTACGGTGAAAGTTGAAAGGGATTTCTAATGCCAGCAATCAAAGGAAAATTGACAGCGAAAAAGGCGATTTTGGGCTTTGAGGGACAATTGCCCGTTGCTTGCGGTGGTCGTATGACTCTTAAAGCGACCGACGCAGACGTACAGCTTTTCAAAAAAGATATGATTTCCGTCGGGACGTACACGCACCCGATATGGGAATGGAAGCTTGACGTAACCGAGGAACGACTTTACAGATGGGTTGCTTCGTTCGAGGCTATGAAAGCGAACGGAGTCGACGTTGAAGTGCCAGTTAATCACAGCTTCGGGGCGGAAGATAATCTCGGCTATGTCGTCGAAATGTTTGTCGAGCCAAACGCCGACGGCGTTCCTACGTTGTACGGAATCCACGAAATACGGGGCGAGAGCAATATCGAAACTGTTATGGCGAATAAAAATGTTAGTGTGGCTATCGAAAAAGATTTTGTTGACGGGGAAGGAACTCACTACGGCGAGGCG
The DNA here is from genome assembly GCA_003647675.1 of Candidatus Falkowiibacteriota bacterium. Lineage (GTDB taxonomy): Bacteria > Patescibacteriota > Patescibacteriia > Patescibacteriales > UBA12075 > B7-G4. The sequence continues at coordinate 2,108 of QMNH01000055.1, forward strand.
ATAATTCACAGTTCGGTTGTTCAACAGCCCGTCGTACCCGGTCAAGAGGACTTTGAGAAAATTGCCGCTTCGGCAAATGGCGGGCAAGAACAAGTGCCTGTTTTAACGATGTCTAATGTTACGAAAGGGCAAAGTATGAACGAAGAAATGTTAAAACAAATTCGGGAAATGCTCGGAGCGGGCGACGATTTAACTGCCGATAACGCTTTGAGCCGCGTCGCAGAGAAAATAACTTCTCTTGGCGAGGCAAAAGCCGATGTTGATAAGGAACTGCTCAACATTACGGCTGAACTCGAAAAGATTAAGGCGAATGGGAGCAAGACCGCTTCCAATATCGACCCGAATCTTGCCGAGCAGATGGGCGTTACTGCTGAAACGCAATTGACGCTTCTGGTCGCGGCGGGAAGTATTTCGCCAGCGTGTCAAGTTGCATTGCAAAAAGCGATGGTCGGCGAAAAGACTACTCGCAATCTGTCAATGCTCGCTCTTGGCGAAAACGGTAAGAGTTCCAACTTCTCGCTGATATTCGACGCGTTGAAGCTGAACAAGATTGCCGATTTGACGGAGCGTACTGGCTTGCAGACGTTGAGCAGAACAGAGCCAGACGAGGACAACACCGAGAACAAGCCCGACGAGGAAATGGGCGAAGCAATGTTAGCTTCTGTTGGGGCAGAACCCAAAAAGAAGTAAAGTATCAGGGCGAGAAAACGAAGTAAAGAATAAGTGTAATTAACAGAAATTTTTTCTTAGCTTAGAGAGGATTAAAAAATGACGGAACGAAGCGAAAACTTAATCCCGCAGGTTGGGAGCGCAAATTCCGCTACCCCGCGTATCGTTTTTAAGACTATGCAGGGCGCGCAAATGTTTCCCGGCGGAAAAATAATCGACGGCTCTAAGAGTCGCGACCCAAGTAATACGGGCGATGTCGACGTTCTCTTGGCTGGTCTGCTTATGGGCAAGATTACTTCGGGCGGCAAGTATGCTCCGAGTATTATCGGGCCTTTGACTTCCGCTTATGCCGCTTCCGATGTAAGATTCAAAGTCGGAACTGCGGTTGCAACGGAAATCGCAAGACGTATCGGCTCGACAGGCTCGGTCAAAGTAACCGGCCCGCCCGCCGCGAACGGTACAGTTGCGACCAGCACAATGGCTTTTACGGCAGTCGACGCAACAACTGGTTATGTAACAATAACCGCACTTGGAACGGCGTTTGCCGACGGCTCGTTCATTCAGCCGACCGATGGTTCGGAAACGATAAAAACATTTATCCCGAATCAGACAGGTATCAAGGTAACGAGCGACGACAGCGCAAATGCGAATATACAGTTCCCACTTATGCCTGTCGGCGGACAGCTTGACGCAAGCCAGATTGGGAATTATCCGAGCGACACAAGTCTTATCGCGTATATCAAAGCCGCGTTAAGGGCTTCGTCTCTTGGCTTTGTGTTTGACGATGATATGTAACAGTTCGCTTTTCTGATTGACGCGACAGTAAATTTGTTAGGTTAAAAATCGAATTATTTCTATGAAGGGAAAGTAAAATGAAAACAATCGAACAAATACTCCATTATAAGAATATAATGGGCGTTGTTGACGCGATTAAGGGCGGACTTCCTACCGATATTGTTCCTGCAAGAATGTTACAACCGACAAAGAGAGTACCGGGCAACAAGGGAACGTATTACAAGAGAACTTCGACTCGCAAAGTCGCGAGAACGGTAAAGTATGGTGCGCCGTCGACGCTTCGTTCAATGGAAGGGATTGCCGACGTGCCGGTCAATCTGTTTCATAGTTACGAGCATATTAACCACGACCCGAATCTTTTGCCTATGCTGAAATCGCTCGACGGCGGAACACAGAAGCTTGGTGCAGAGATTGTCGCAAAAGAGGCGGCAGACTTTACGCAGTTGTTTCATAACTTGCGTCTCGCCGCGTGGTTTAGCGCACTTACGTTGGGTAAGATTTATTTCGACGGCGACGGCAATCTTTTATCGTCAAGTTCGGGTGCGGTAGTAACGATTGACTTCGGGATTCCCGACGGCAACAAAGACCAGCTTAACGTTGCGGGTAACGGTACGATTATAACCGATAGTTGGGCGACCGCTTCGACGGATATTCCTAAACAAATCAGCGTGCTTATTAAGCAAGCAATGGCGTTTACTGGTTACAGACCGAAATACGCAATCTACGGCTCGAACATACCGGATTATCTTGCAAGCAATACGTCGATGAAGGAATTTCTGAAAATGCACCCTGCAAGTAACGAAGCAGTCCGTAACGGCGACGTGCCTAATTCATTCGCTAAAATGACTTGGATTGACGGCTCGCACGCATTCTACAACGACAACGACGGGAATAACAAGTTCTTTTGGGACGACGATATGGTTGTCTTTTTGCCAGACCCGACAGATATGGGCTGGTGGGGCTTGATTGAAGGCTCGTACGCCGTTCCTACCAATATCAATATTCAGACGAACGCAACCGCCGCGTTAGCGAGTCTTGCCAACGTTAGCGGTATGTTCAGCTATGCCAAAGTCGTTGACGACCCCGTAACAGTTCGACAGTATGCGGGCGATACGGTACTGCCAATTATATCAGTACCGAACTCGGTATTTATCGCCGACGTTACGCCGTAATAAAATTTAGCTTTGAGAACTCGCGATAGCTTTACTTTTAAGGCTTCCTTGACGGAGCGGGCGTTCGACTCCCGCTCGCTCCGTCGCTTTTTAACTAAATGAGAAAATCGTATTATGGGAACTTATATTTCTCAATCAGATGTCGAGAATGTTTTCGGCGAGGACAACGTTTTAGTATGGAGCGACCTTGACGCTTCCGATTCGGTAGACGCAACGCGAATTGCAACAGGGATTGCAACAGCCGAAGAAGATGTCGAGAATCGTTTTCGCGACGGCGATTATGCAATCCCGTTCTCGTCTGCTCTTTCAACAATTAAAGATTGGTGCGCCAAACTTGCCGGTCTTTGGCTTTATGAGTGTCGACCGAAGCGAGACAGCGATACGGACGACGAGTATTACGCAAAAATGCGTGAACAAGTCGACGTGGATATTGACGCATACACAAGCGGACAACGCAGATTGAACTTGACTCGTGCAGACTCAGGTTCGCCGCGTGCGCCCGTGGTGGTATAAAGCAATGACAAAAATCGGCTTCGATATGTCGAAAGTGTCGCGATTTACGAGAGCGTTCGGCGGTCAAAATCTGCGTGTACTGCAACCAACGTTCAGATTGTGGGGGACGCGGTATCTTTCTGAGACTCGCAAACGATTCAAAAAGAACTCCGACGGTGGCGGCGAATGGCAGAGACTAAAGCCCGCGACAATAGCGGGACGGCGAAAAGGCAAGAGACGCGGGCGAAGTTCGAGAGGTCTTGCTTCTCGTTCCGGTGGCGGCAATGTTAAGATATTACAGAACTACGGAATTTTATTCAAGGCTTTATCTGTTGGACAGCCGGGAAACTTATACAGATTATTGCGACGCGGAATACGAGTTGGCTTTGGTGGCCCGGCAAAGCATCCCGACGGTAAAGCCACGATTGCAGATATAGCAAAGTTTCATAACGTCGGCAAGGGTAACAATCCGAAGCGTCGCATACTGCACCCGCCGAGCAGAGAACTTCGAGCGTTTATGCGTATGACTTTAGCGAGGGCGATTGATAAAACAGGTAAAAGATTATAAGAGAGAATTATAATGCCAGTTGTAACAGACCCATTTTCGGAAATACACGACGCGATTTGGACGCTGATAGAAGCGAACACGACGCTCGCTGGCTTGGTTAAGACGGGCAATCGTATTAAGCTTGACGGCAAGAATTACGACCCGTTCAAGAGCAAGCATAGCAACAACGACTTTCCCGAAATAATTATTATACCGAGCGGCGGGCAATATCAGCCTGTCGCAACGAGCGACGACGGAAAGTTAGTGCAGAACTTTGACTTGCTTCTGAACGACGGCGATTTAGTCGCAACTCGAAAATACTTTCCTGTCAAATGGCAGATAATAAAAACGTTCGCGAACGTCGACGGTCTTTTAGGTCTTGACTATGTAAAGAATGTTCAGTTCGAGGATATTACGGACTCGATAAATCCCGAAAACGAACACGAGGGTTGGCGAGCCGTTTTTCGTATAAGCGTGTTAATGTTTTTCTCGCGAACTTACTTAAAATCATAAATTGAAAGGGCAGTAAAATGGCAGACCCAGTTGTAGGTTTAACAGGCGATATATCTTTGGCCAGTAGTGCTATCGCGCATATTCGAAGCTGGACGATTAACAAAGGCTCGGATAATCAGTCTTACGCGACGAGCGATACGGGCGGCTACAAGAAAACTGCGGAAGGGCAAAAGTTCTGGAATGGTTCTGCCGACGTTTATCTTGACGGCGGAGCAAATCCCGTATTCCCAGTTGTCGGAACAAAGTATGCCTCGTCGATATTCACGACCGTTTCGGGCAAGACTTTGACGGGCGATATTCGCGTCGACGCTGTCAATAATATCGAGTGTGATATTGAAGGTAGCGGAATCACGAGTTGTACGATTGAGTTTACTGGCGACGGTG
>QMNH01000056.1 GCA_003647675.1 Candidatus Falkowiibacteriota bacterium
AGGGGTATTGTGAATTCTAATATTCCGAAAGATTTTGGCACTGAAGGTTATACAGTTGATATTAAAACATTTACGGCGGACGGCGCCTTATTGGAAACTATTTATACCATGCCGTTCTATATTACCGAAGGCGGGGCTAATTCCATAAGCGGAGAGATTCACGGCGTTGGGGCCGGAGATAATGGGACAATGCAAGTATATGTCGGGTCGCCCATGACCGGTCCGATGGAGAGTGAGATTGTAATTACCGGAACCGGCGATGCCAGCGCGGACGGCGCTTACTCATTTAATAATTTGCCTAACGGCGAATATTTTATATTTACCGAACCAACGGTTACGATTAACAGCCATGCTTATTTCGGCAATCCGCATTCGGAGCCAATCTGGCTTAATGGCGCCAGCAGTACGAAAAATATTATTCTGGCTCCGGAAACGAGCGGCGGAGCGCCGGTAACAGTATCTTTAACCGGTAATTTTTTAACCGACGGCGTGGCGGACAATGTTGACATTTTCGCGGGTTCACCCGGCGCTTTTAGAGTAAAAACTTTAACCGGCTTAGGGAACGTGACTAACGCGACTACAACGATGTATTTATCAGCTGGTGATTGGATGATTGGAATCGGGCCGGCTATGCCGGAAAATTCCATGTCCGGACCGCCGCCCATGCCTGATTGGATGCCGCCGGCAAACGTTTATTACTACAGCGATGGCTCAACCCCAGGCAATGTTAATTTTAGTATAGACGGCCAGACAATGTACACGGCTACAGGGACGGTTGTTGACGGCAATGGTTATGGCCTGGCTGATACTGAAGTATACGCCTATCAGCCAATGGGAGGTTTTGGCGGATCCAACACTAAAACCGCTACTGACGGTACTTTTAGCTTAAAAATTCCGGTTTTAGGAACATATATGCTCGGCGCCTATAAGCCGGGATTACCGGCACCGAAAGAAAAAGCGGTTAATATCAGCGGCAACATTGGCGGCATAACTATTAAAATTAGCAAGCCGGCTTATACGATTTCCGGCAAAGTCCTGAATTCTTCCGGTAACGCGGTGGCTTACGCGCCGGTTTGGGCCTGGCAGGAAAATAGTTGGGGACACGCCGATACTATGACAGATTCATCCGGCAATTATATCATATACGTTAACGCCGGCACCTGGCATGTTGAGGCTGACGCCCCGGGTATTGGCTGGATGGAGTATGATATACCGCTTATTGTAATTGATACTTCAAAAACCAATATTAATATATCGCCGAGCGCGAGTACGCAGTATTATTCAATTTCCGGAAAAGTAGGCATAAGCACTACTTCTCCGATCTATGAAGTTGATTCGCCGTTTGCTAATATGCCTATCCGGGCGGTTCAGTACAACGCTACTACCGGCGCGTACCAGGGCAAAGAATATAATAGCATGACCAATTCTGCTGGTGAATATACGATTTCAGTGCCGGCCGGCGCTTACCGCGTTGATATCTGGACCCAGGAATACGGGGAACTGGGCGTTAATGACCAGGATAATGACATAAATTTAAACGAAGCTAATGATGACGATAATTATCCGGCTACTCCCGCTAACGTAGACGCTACCTCAGGCCCTGTTAGCGACGCCGATATTATAGTAGTGGAAAGCGGATTGCGCGATATTGGGATAACGGTTACCAACGCGCTCAGCGGACAAGAAGGATTTTTAAATATTGAAGGTGTCAGTTTTTCCGGCTCTTATCCGGAACCGACCGGATTCCATCTGTCGCGGCGTATTGACGACATTACCGCTACCACCACCATAAAATTGGCTAATGGAGATTACTTTTTCTTTCTTGATATACCCGGCTATGGTAGTTATATCCCGGATGCAAGCGATAGGCATCCGGTTAAAGACGATATTGAAGTTACTATGGCTACATCGGTTAATTTTACCCTACCTGACATGTCAAGTGGCATGGTAACGGTTTCTGGAACAATATATGCCGGTTCGGAAGTTGGCGGCAATGAACTTTCTGAGGCTTGGGTGTGGATCGGTAATCCGTCTAACGGTTATCATAACGGGACGCAAAGCGATTCTAACGGTACATATTCTTTAAATATTCCGGTTGGAACCGGCTACAGGTTAGGCGTTGACAAACCAGGCTACATGTCAAATGAGCCCGGTAGTTTAAGCGCCATTGCCAGCTCGACCGATAATAATATTGTTTTAACCCAATATAGCCTAACAATTTCAGGCCATATTTACAGTGATGCCAACAGCAGTAATACTTATAATGACGGCGAGGGCGTACCTAGCGGATTTGTGCGCGCTGAAACTACCCAATGCGCTGATTCAGATACGTTAAATGACGCGTCTTGTCGGCGTACCCATAGTCCGGTTGACAGCACTGGCGCTTATGAATTGGGCGTGGTAGCCGGCGTTTGGAAAGTATACGGTATGGCTGACGGCTATAATGAAACAGAATACGGGTCCAATATAACCATAGAAGGCGCCAGCGTTGCCGATAAAGACATAAAATTGACAACTAATTCTAGTTGGACCGTAAAAAGCAAGAAAAAATCTATAACCCCGGCTTCGGGTGGATCGCTAGACGATACTGATCCGGACGGCACTGGCGTTAAATTAACAATCCCTCCCAACGCCCTAGGCAGTTCAAACTCGGCCGGAGACGTAAACGCGCAGAAAACAGCGGCTGTTACCGAAACAAATTCATCGGATCCGGTCGGTGGCACGGGTGTAAGCGTAACTGCTACGGATAATTCCGGCCAGTCAATAAATAACTTGGATGATTATATAGACATGGAAATGGTTTTGTATAAATCTGAAGTGGACGCGGCTATTGCTTCCGGCACATTAACTTACGCGAAATTAAAAAATACAAAAAATGGTTATTGGGATTCCACGACCAATGATTGGGTAAATTTAGCTACAACCAGGAGCGCGTATTATAAACGGTACTCAACTAGTACGGATTGGACTTTATATGCTAATTCAGCCACAACTTCGCCGGCTTTTGAGGCTTTTATTAACGAGGTAGTGGGGAGCACAATAAGCCCTTACGATTATAAGTTGGTTTTTACTTCAAAAACCAATCACTTGACCATATTCGCGATAATAATGCCGTTTATCGCTTCGGCCGCGGAAGAACCTCCTTCGGATCCTGATCCGGATCCGGAACCTGATCCGCCGGCTCCCGGCGGCAGCGGTCCGACTATAAGCTATTGCACTTCAGTTGAATACGGCGACTGGGAAAGCTGTTTGGACGGTTCGCAGTCCAGAGAAGTAGTATCAAAAATTCCGGAAGGATGCCGCTTAACTGGCACCCAGGAAATCGATAAAAGCCGAGCTTGTTCGGAATCGGAAGAAGATGTTACAGAAGAGACAACAGAAGAAATTATTACTACTGTTGAAAACAGCTTGATAGACGCGTTATTTTTAGAGCAAGGCCAGCTTTTAGAGCGGGCAGAAGTAACAGAAATGCTGGCCTCTCTAAACAGGGAAAGGAAGCATGAAGAAGAATACTTAGCCCGGGATATATTGGTAAACCGGCTAAAGATTAATTTGGGAGAGCTGGAAGCCCGGCACCAATACGCTTTAACGAATTTTATCGCTTATGGTTCGCCTGATACTCTTAAATTAGGCGCGGGAGAAAGAGCCGGCGTATTAAATTCATTCAGGGCGGCCTTTGATAAACTTCCCTTTAACGATAATGACTGGAGCGATATTATTAAAATTGCCAACGGCCGCTGGCCAGCACAAAGAAGCGCCGCGGCTGAAGCAAGCGCGGAATTAGCCTTTGAGAAAATATATTTGCATATTGCCGACCGGTTAAATTCTAATGATGACGCGGCAGTCACGGTTATTGCTTATGGCCTAAGGCCGGCTGTGCGCAATACTGACAGCGAGGCAGCCGCTATTCGGATATTTAAAGCCATTTTCGGCTACAATCCGTCTTCGGCCACCGATTGGGATATTGTCCGCGCCATAGCTTATTCCGGAGCCATTAGGGAGGCTGATTCTGACAAAGATTTATTGGTTAACAGAAGAGAAGAATTGCTTGGCACAGATCCTGACAATCCCGATACTGACGGCGACGGTTATTCGGATGGACTTGAAGTAAAAGAAGGCCATGATCCGTTGCTATAATAAAATATTTATTAATAATAAAATTAATCTATGTTTAAAGAATCGATACAAAAAATATTTAAAGGAGAGGAGCCGAAGAAAGAGGAAAAGCCGGACGCCCAAGTTATTCAAGCCGATGATTATCGGAAAGAATTTACACCGGCAAATGAAGCCAGGCTAAGGGAGCTGCGTATAAAGCAAAACAGTCTAAAGTCCGGAACATTTAGTGAGGCTGATAGCAAAGAATTGTTAAGATTGGCAGCAAAAAAGGAAAGTCTGGAAAATAAATCTTTAACAGAAGAAGAAGAACAGGAATATCTTCAGTTAAGCAGGGATAATACTGATAATAATAATTGGACTCCGAAAAAATCAGCTAGATTTTTTGAGTTGGACAAGCGCAGAGAAAAGACAAGGAAAAATTAATAAATTTATATAATAAATTAAAGCAAGTTATTTATGAAATACGTAAAATTTACTACTACTATTATTTTATTGGTAATTATTTTACTTCCGGTGGCCGTTTACGGAGCTCAGCAGGAGAAAAAAGGGGTTCGTGAAGAAATCGCGTTGCCAATTGCTCCACCGCCGCCAATCCCGCCCACACCAGAGTTGTACGAGGAAGGAGAGGAGGGGGCTGATGATCAAAACCAAGAAGCTTCCGGCTTAAAAAAGCAAAACCAAGGAGTGGACAAGGGTTTGAATGACAAACCTTTAACCAGGCGCAGCCGGGTAGCGAACGCGGTTCAAGAAATGTTCGGAGTAGCGGATAGAATAGGAGGTATTGGGGAACAAGTAAGGATTATCGCCCGAATCCAAAATCAAAATCAAGAGCAGATAGAGTCTGGTCTGGACGCGGTTAAAAATCGGGGCAAGCTGAAAAAGTTTTTCTTTGGCCCGGATTATAAGCGCCTTAGTACTGTAGAGGAAAAATTAGCCAACCATTCCGAAAAGTTGGCTGAATTAAAGGCTTTATTGGGCCAAATTGCCAGTGAAGAAGATAAGACTATTTTGGAAGCTCAGATTAAAGTCATGGAGCAAGCGGCAGTCGAAATTCAAAAGGAAGCCAGTAGCGAGAAAAAAGGCTTTAGCCTGTTTGGCTGGCTAAATCAAATGCTGTCTAAGTAAATTTATTAAAGTAATTTTTTAACACTTTTTATACGTTAATTATTAGTATTTTTTTATTGGTTTTTAATAAACAAATCATTCAAGGAGGTGCTAAAATGGAAAAAAGCCGGCCGATAATTAATCTTAGGAGAATGGCAATTGTTTGTTTTCTGTTAGTTACCATGTTATTTCTATATTGTATCGGCACCGAATGGACATCATTCAGATTTGGATTGTTTGCCGCCTTTTTAATTCCAGGATTATATTCTTGTTATGTTTTAAGGATTTTCGGTAATTCAGGTAATTGAAGACATAATAGGATAAAATTTTTTATTGCCTAAACATAAGCAAAATGTTTAGGCTTTTAGTTTGGTATAGAAATTGTTGATAAGTAGGGCTTGACAAAAATGTTAGAATAATATAACATAAAGATAGATATATATAACATTATTAAATTTAACTATATGACTAACAAAAAATTTAAAATTATTCGCTTGTTTATAGTCATAACAATGACTATTGCTATCGGCATTGCCGTTAATCGGGGCATTGCTTTTGTTCCGCCACTGGCCATGGTTTTGTCTGCCGGCTTAATTTTGTTATTATTCAAGCGGGTTGACGAAGTTGTAGTTGACGAGCGTGATTATAAACTTGGGGGACAAGCCGCCCGGATAACTTTTAATATTACGGCTACCGCCCTGACCGGGATCGGCGGCAGTCTGGTAGCTTACGGAATAAAAAATCCATATTATTACAGGTTTGGCTACCTGCTTTTGTATTTGGTAACTTTTATGCTGGTAGTAAATATCATTGCTTTTTTATACTATCAAAGCAAAGGAGAGAAGTAGTTTTTTATTTAATTAAATTTATGACTAACCGCATTAAAGAGCTTAGGGCTCGGTACAATTTAACTCAGGAAGACTTGGCTAAAAAAACCGGCGTGCGCCGGGAAACTATTGTCTTTTTGGAAAAAGGAAAATATAACCCGTCTTTGAAATTAGCCCATGACATTGCCAGAGCTCTAGATGCTTCAATTGATGAATTATTCATATTTAACGATTGACTTTTTATTGCTATTATATTAATTTAAGAATAATAAGATTTTAAAATTTATAAGGCTTATTGTTCTTTTTAAATATAAGTAACCCAGAAGAAAGGAGTGGTTATGGCAAGCAAATCAAGCATTATTTCAATAATAAATATTAATGATGAAAATACAGTAAATTTAGGATTTGATAAAGGTTTAGACAGAAAAGATTTTTTGGTAGTAAATGTTGAGGGTTTGAATCCCAGGGTTATTATCGGGCCGATATTCGGAGATGATAAAAAAATGGTAAAGACAATTAAGGCGGGAATGGGTATTTCGGAAATTGAACTAAAAGCCCTGGAAAACAGCGGTGTAA
>QMNH01000057.1 GCA_003647675.1 Candidatus Falkowiibacteriota bacterium
AACAGCATAATAATAAAAACGGTGCCAATTAAAAGATAAATTGATAAATTCCGGTTATAAGCGGTCAACTCATCTACTATTTCCGAGGACAACTTAACGGTCAGCAGGGCTTTTTTGATTCCACTGGTATTTTTCATCGGCATGGCTACCAGCCAAAACCGGTCAGCTTCAAAATCTTCAATTTCTGTTTCATTGTTCGGGCTTGATTTTACCAAATGCGAAGAATCAGTGGCCAAACCCCCGTCTTCAGCTTCTTCCCAAGCTACTTTATAATAATAAGAATCTTTTATTTCCCCGACTTCGTCAATGTTGGAAGATGCCACAACCTTAAAATCTCCTTCAGCCGGCACCAGTACGGCCAATTCCTGTATTTCCGAATTATTTTCCATTAATAAATCCAGTTTTGCCTGCACAAAATCCTCCCAGGGCAAATCTCCGGCTATAAGCGTTGAAATAGTCTTGCCGACCACAAGCGCCTGGCGCTGCAGGGTAACGTCAATACTGTTATTGTATTTCTTTATAATAAATACGGTATTATAAACAATAAGCAATGGAATTAATATGATTAATGTAACTCCATAAATTAACTGGATTATTTCTCGATTGTCTTCAATAAATTTTTTTAAATTCATTTATGCTCTTTGGCGATTTTTGTAAATAATTAATAAAAAAACAAACATAAACACGCCGACAATTATTACTGCCGCCGCGATAATAATATAAAATGAAATCATTGAATCTGCCTGCGGCGTTTTTTCCACGGCGGCTGCGGCCAAAAAATCTTCCAACGTAACTGCTCTGGCTTCTTTAATAAAAAAATTCAAGGGATTGCTTTTGGATATGACCCGCCCGGTATTGTCATTCAAAGCGATATATACTTCGTGCTCGCCTTCAATTAAAGATTTTGTAAATTCATATTCCCAATTGCCGAATTCATTGGTTCTTACGGTTGTTACTACCGGCAAATCCGAATAAATATACAAAGTTAATACGCTGTTGGGCTCGGCTTGTCCGGAAAAAATGTACCCGGGCCGGCTTTCTTCCTGGCCTCTATTATCAATTATTTTATTAACTTGATAATTATCATTAATTTTACCCTCGGTTTTCGGATGTTCCAAATCCGCGTTATCCATAATTGCTTTTTCTACCGGAGCCATTAAATTTTTATTAAACTTGCCTGCTCCGAGCGGATTATACCCGTTCTTTATTTCCATATAATCGCTATAACCGTCGGAGTCGCTGTCTTCATTGTTCGGATCGGTTCCATATCTTTTTTCAATATCGTCCGGCAAGCCGTCCCCGTCGCTGTCAATCATTAAAACCAGGGGAGAAGTCTGGATAAAATCATCTTTATCTTTAAATACCATTTTTCCGTTAGCGGCGACAAACTTTAAATTAACCTCGTCTTCCTTAACCGGAACCATGCTCTTAGCTCTTGTCAAAGAATCTTTTAATTTTTTCGCGTTAATCGCTTTTCCCGCGCTTAAATCCGCTTTTTCTTTTAACTCCGCGAATTGCGCCTGCTTGGCGACAATATTGCCCAAATACATTTCCTTAATATAATTATTGCATTGCCAACTTTCATTATCGCCACAATTTATTTCTTGCGAATATTTATTAAGCATATAGCTTTCGCATTCCCGGACGCCGGATATTCCGGCTTCCCGGCATTCGTTCGGCCCATATTTAGCAAACATCATTTTGTCGCACTCGCCAGTATTATAAATTTCATTTTCCCGGCACTCTGGGGGTAAATATTTTTCTTTCAAATACGCCTGGCATTGTTCTGGATTTAATATGCCAATCACTTGGCATTTTCCCGGTATTTCCGCTTTTTCCCCGGTTTGCGGATTTATAACTTTTTTAATCGCGGCTTCACCGGTTGGGCCGTCAAAATTTATCAATGCCGCGCACTGATCCGCGGTGCCTATTCCGGCTTCAAGACATCTAGGGGGCAAGCTTTTTAAAACAATTATTCCGGCGCATTCTTCCTGGGTTTTAGCGCCGGCTACCCGGCACTGAAGGGGCATGGCTTTTTGAAACATGTAATTTTCGCATTCCGCAAGCACTGTAATATTTCCCGCTCGACACGCCCGCGGCATACTTAAATAATTATTACAGGCTTCACGGCTTAAATTCCGCGCGCGGCATTCCAGAGGCAAAGACAAAAAAACATCACATTCCATTTTATTCTTTATTCCCTTTTCCCGGCATTCGGGCGATAACAGCATAAATAACTTGCACTCTTCGGTAGTTTCTATGCCGTTTCTAACGCATTCCGGAAGTATTTGCTCGTTTACTACAGCTGTTTCCTTTTCTAAGATTAATTGGGTATTTGGGGCAAGCTGATTTTTTATTTCTAAATTTACGCTTTTTGTTGCAATCACAACGCCTTTCTTGGCAACTATATTCAGCTTATAAAAACCGTTGATAAATTCGGTTGTCGGCCAAATAAAAAAATAATGATTATCATTATTTTTTATGCCGTTAAATGTTTTTTCAACCGGACCAAGAATATGAAAACTGACCGAATCTACGGTTTGACTGGGAACAGCCGTAATTGTATAATTGCCAAAAATCGGGGGGGAAATCTGCCCTAGAATTGAAACAGTCAAGGCTTCGAATTCTCCGGCATCTTCTTTGGGCTCTGTCTCGGAATTAATATTATTTTTAACTTCAATATTAAAATAATTTTCCCCTTCAATCACGCCCGTGTTAATTGCGCCGGCCGTTACTTTATAATAGCCATCCGGAAAAAAGACGCTGTCCGTATCCCAATTAAAATAAAAATCACGCGCCGAGACTTTAATGCCTTCATATTTTTTATTAACCGGCCCCTCTACCATAAATTCCACTTTTTCAACGTCTTTGGTTAAATTAACAGAAATTTTTTGCTCTCCGCTTATCGGCGACTGCAAAGCCGGACTAAACGTGATTTCTAAGGGCTTTGGCACAATAACAGGTTCTGTGCTTTCATAATTTTCTTCCGAATATTTAACATTTAATGTGTCGCTATATTCCATCCCGCTTAATAAGGCGGAAGCTTTTAATACGTAGGCGCCAAAAGGAAAAGCGCCGCCGATTACATCCCATTTAAAAAAGAAAGCATTCGCCCCTTTAGCGATGCCTGTATAGGTTTTGTTTATTGGGCCGGTTACGGAAAATGCCATAGCGCTAATATCAAAATTCGCTTGGGCGCTAAGCGTTAGGGGGCCGTTGATAAAAGCCGGCTTATCCAAAAATGTCACACTGGGATTGATCGGATTAACCGTGCCGGCAGAGTCATCATCTTCTACAACGGTTTCCGGCACTTCCGGCGCCTGTTCGTTGTATACCGTAAAATTTACTAAAGATGACGAATAATCTTCTTTGCTCGTATGGTTCCAGTCTATTCTTATGTATAAATTATAATCGCCATTTTCCGCGTTAACCGTATCCCAGTTACAGACATAATAGCCGGTGGAAGAATCCAAATCCATCTGCCGAACGGTTATTTTTCTATTATATTCATGTAAATAAACATTCTCTATTAGATAATTGCCGCTGTTAATGCTTACTTGTATTTCTGTTTCGCCGCCAAGCTGGGCTCCGGCTTGGGGGGAAATAAAACTAACTGTCTCATCAGTCGTGCCGTCATCATCCGTGAAAACGCTATTGTCAACTGTGGCAACAACTACTTGAATATTTAAAGGCAACAAAAAAACCGCCTGGCTAAATACCAAAAAAACGGTTAAAAATACGGCAAAATGCCTTGCTTTGCTCAATTTTAACATATTTATTTTTGTTTTTGTTTTATATATTATTATTATATCATATCAACCTTAAAAAGTCAATTTTCGCTGTTTTAGGGCTTCAAAGAGCAAAATAGCCACGCTTACTGAAGCATTTAAGGAATCAATTTTGCCTAACATTGGTATTTTTACCTTAAAATCAGCTTTTTTTAGCCAAAACTGGCTTAATCCTTCATGCTCAGCCCCTACTACTATAGCGCAAGAATTTTTATAGCCTTTATTTGTGTATAATTCTGTGGCAGACGGTGTTGCCGCATAACTATTTATTTTATTTAATTTAAGCCATTTTAATGTTTTTTCTGAATTTTCAACTACTATTTTATTAGTAAAAACCGAACCTAAGCTGGCCCGAATTACATTTGGGTTATAAACATCTACCCTTGGGTCATTAATAATTACCGCGTCAACCCCCGCGGCATCAGCAGTCCGCAATATCGCTCCTAAATTGCCCGGTTTTTCAATGGCTTCCAATATTAATACCAAAGGTTTTTGGCTTAATTTAATTGTTTTTAAATCTAGTCTTTTCGGCCTGGCTATGGCCAAATAGCCTTCCGGGTTTTGTCGGTATGAAATTTTTTTAAATACTTCCGGGCTAATATTTTCTATTAATTCTTTTTTTATGTCTACATTGAAACGGCTATCGCTGGTAAATTGATCGCAATAAAATAAATTAATAATTTCTATTCTTGAACTTTTTGCCATGCTAATTTCATGCCGGCCTTCTATTAAAATCAAATTTTCTTTTTTTCTTTCTCTGGCCTTTTGCAGTTTAATGATTTTTTTTATTGTTGGGTTTTGTGTGCTGGTTATCATATAATAATATTTAGTATAAATCTATTTTATAATGTTTTATCTTTATATACAAGTTTATTTGATTTGCTTCGCTTTATCCGCTGAATTAACGCTGATTGCTACGCTGATATGTCGCTGATAAATGCTTGTTGCGGGCAATATCAAATATCACGCGCTTGATTGCGAAATAATTTTACGAGGCTTTTTATTGTCTTTTTCATAATTCATTATCCATTAACCTTAACCCTAATACTTAATGCTAGATACTTAATACTTTCTACTTCATTGACTTAATTATTTTATATGGTTATAATACTATTATAAAAATAAACTCTTATATGGCTAAAAAAATTACAATTGACGATTTGGCGGTAATTGTTAAAAAAAAATTTGATAAAACCAATAAAGAAATCGGGGGGATGAAAAAAGATATTGTTAAAATTAAGGCGACAATGGTGACCAAGGATTATCTTGATGAAAAAATGGCTGATTTGCGCGGCGATTTAGTAGTGCTTATTCGCAAAGAAGACAACAAGGTGCGCAAGCTGTTGGATGTTCTCCAGAAGCGCAAAGTCATTTCCTTAAAGGAAACCAAAGAAATATTGGCCATGGAGCCGTTTCCGGAATTAAGTCTGTAAATAAAAATAATTTTTAAGATAAGAACTGGGGTAAATTACCTTGGTTTTTTTGTTGTTAATTATATTAATTTTACCGGCCATGTCCGTGCGGTTGACCGTGTCTATAGGACAAGCCCTGTCCGTAGAGACGCGATTAATCGCGTCTCTACCACGAACGATGCCGTTGCCACGAACCCTTATGTCGTTATAAATATTTTTATTACCGGGCATACTGCCATTATTTACAGATAGGCCGCCGTTTGTCAATACATTATTGTTTATCGCGTTTCCCGTGTTCGTAGAGACGAGGCATGCCTCGTATCTACGGACACGGCCATCGGATTGAACACGGCCACCCCGTGATCGCAAAACAACTTTACAGTGTATTTATTTGTTTTTGCCATATATTAATTATACTTTCCAGCACCCAGGCTGCTATATAGCAGCCTGGGTGCTTATATATTTTCCTTTTTACTTTGTGTAAAGATTTATATTATCATCAGCGTCATATCGGCATAGTAATCAGCAATAAATCAGCGGTAAAATCGTATTTAGAAAAATTAACTTTAAATCTCATAAGCTATAAGCTAACCCCTAGAAGCTAAAATCTAGTAAAACTTAAAACTTCCCTTAAACTTATAATACCCGCCCGGATTAAAACGGTATTTGGCGGCTGAAGTCGTGAACTGTTCTTCATCGCCGTATATAGTGGTGTCGCCGTCAATTGTAATATATGAACGGATATAATAGATGGTACCGCCGGTCAGACTATCTATCGGAGAACTGAATGAGCCGGAACAGGCTCTGGCGCCCAGTTCGGAATGCAGGCCACTGATGGTAGGGGTAGGACTGGTGCTCCAGACATGGCCGTGCTGGGTTATGCTTTTAAATCCCATCTCGTCTACCGAACCATTGCCGGTAGCTGCGATTTTCGAAATATCTGTCGCGGCCTGGGTTGATACGGTGGAATTATCTCCAGGATACAGCGATCCTTCCGCACCAGGATAGGTTGTGCCTCCGCCAGTAGCGCTTAACGTAAAATTAAAATTATTATTACAACTTAAATCAATTGAAATCCGGCCGCCGCCGCCGCCGCCGGCATTGGCGGTCTGGGGATTGCCGCCGTTTGCGGACAATGTGGCCGTGCCGGCTAAAGTATTTGTGATTATATAAATAGATCCACCTGACGCGCCGCCGCCGTTGGTATTGGAAGCATTATTGCCGTTAACGCTAATATTGGCGTTTATGGTCGTTGTACCGCCTGATGTTAATTTTATTGCTCCACCTCCTGCCGGCCCGCCGGTTACACCGCCGTCATCACCGCCGCCAGAACCGATATTTACCGGGGTGGTGGTTGAATC
>QMNH01000058.1 GCA_003647675.1 Candidatus Falkowiibacteriota bacterium
ATTAACAAAATATTATTAATTATTTACTACTTATGACTATACTTTAGCATATTTTACCTAAAAATTAAAATACTTTAAAAGGAGCCGTATTATTGGCTCCAAATAAATTTAAAGAATAAATAAATAAACAACTAACAAGTGCCTTTATCCATCGCTTTATTAGCCAGTTTATCCGCTTCTTTATTAAACTCTCGACGAACGTGGGTAAAAGTTACTTTTTTAAAACCTAGAGTCGCGTTATAGACTCTTACAAATAAAGGGGCTAATTCCTTATTTTTAACTTTATATTCGCGATTAAGCTGTTTTACAGCCAGCTCACTATCCAAAAAAAACTGCAATTCTAAAGCGCCTATTTCCTTGGCTTTTTCTATTCCCGCTATAATTGCCCGATATTCAGCCTGGTTGTTTGTTGCTTTACCAATATACTCTGAAACTTCAGCCAGCTTTTTTTTATTTTCGCTATAAATCACCGCGCCAATCCCGGCCGGACCCGGGTTGCCTCTAGCTCCTCCGTCTGTATAAATTATAAGTTTTTTATGCAGCATACTTTATATTTTAATATATTTTACTAAAATCATTTCATATCAACTTTAATTTTAATATCAATAATTTTCAATTGCGCTTCTGTCTTGCCGTTATAATTATTTAATTCCAAATAATACAGCATATCAATTTTATCACCGATAATAATATCTTTCCACTTCTCGGCCTGGGAAAATCCAATTGCGCTCAATACCGTGGAATTATCGCTTTTAACCCTGAACTTAACATGTTGTTTTTCCATACCCATCCAATAAATATCCATTACCGTAATATTATGGCTGGCAAAAACCGGACGCTCATTGCCTTCGCCAAAAGGGGAAAAATTTTCGATTTCATTAATTAATTCTTCGTTAATTTTAGATAAATCAAAGACCGCTTCAATATCTATTTTAGGGCGAAGATCCAAATCTTTTAATTCCTTTTCGGTAATTTCGGAAATTTTTTTAATAAATTTATTTAAATTTTCTTTTTTTAAACTAAATCCACAAGCGCCCGGATGTCCGCCGTATTTTAAAAGATACTCCGCGCTGGCTTCAACCGCTTTTATAAGATTAAACTCCTTGATGCTTCGGCCTGACCCCTTATATTCATCTCCCGAATTAGTAATAACAAGTACCGGGCGATAATATTTGCTTGATATTCTACCGGCCACCAAACCGATAATCCCTTCGTTCCATTCTTCGGCATCCTCATCAAAGCTGGCCTGGCATGTACTAATGATTATTTTCGGAATTTGTTCCTTGTTAATCTGCTTCTCTACTTCTATTATAATTTCTTCGGTTAATTTTTGGCGTTCAATATTTTTTTCATTCAATTTGCCGGCTAAAACTTTAGCTTCCTTTTCGCGCCTGGTAACAAGAAGCTCATAAGCGGTATTGGCGTGCCCCATTCTGCCGGCCGCGTTAAGCCGAGGCGCTATCTGAAAGCCTATGTTCCATGATTTTAATCTTTTATTTTCAATACAAGCTATTTTAATAAGTTCTTTCAGTCCGGCACGCTTGGTTTTATTTAATATATCAAGGCCTTTTTTTACTAAAATCCGATTCTCGCCCAAAAGGCTTACACAATCGGCGACCGTGCCGATGGCCACTAAATCCAAAATTTTATTTTCAATATTTTTTTTATCCTCAAGACTAAGCCTTGATTTGTCCACTAAAGCTTTAGCCAATTTAAAAGCAACGCCCACACCGGCTAATTTCTTGTAAGGATATTTTTCTTCGGGAATTGCCGGATTAACTATAATACAATCCGGATATTCTTCTTTTTTCTTGGGAGGCTGATGATGGTCGGTAATAATTATATCAATATTGTTTTTTCGCGCCTCAGCTGCTTCTTTCGCGCTCCTAATCCCTGTGTCCACGGTTATTATAAGCTTAGCGCCGCTGTAAACGATAACTTCCAACGCCTTCAGGTTAAATCCATTGCCTTCGGCCACTCTATCGGGAATATAAATATCAACTTTAGCTTTTAAGGTTTCAAGCGTTTCAACCATTACGGCGCAAGCAGTAACTCCGTCAGCGTCATAATCCCCATATACCACTATATTATTTCCTTCTTTAATATGTTTAATAATTAAATTTACAGCCGCCTCCATGTCATTAAATAAAAATGGGTCATGGCTATATTTTTCATAATCAAAGCTTAAATATTCTTCCATCGCTTCTTTCTCAATAATTCCACGATTAAAAAGCAATTGCAAAACCAGCCGGGAATATTCCGGGTATTTATTTTTAAAATCTTCTGTTATTTTAGGTAATACTTGCCAAATTTTTTCCATACAAAACTATTAACAAATAAAAAAATTATCAATAAATTTTTTTTATTTGTTAAAATAGGCTTTACATAAATGCCAGGCCTATAGTCCAAATAACCATGGTAAAAATAATCATGGCGCTTAAAAAAATCCAAATTATTCTTGATACTGTTTTTTTCTTCATAATTATATTATTTCTTAAGTATTTTAATAAAAGTCTCGCTCGGTATATCAACGCTCCCCTTGCCGGAAGCCATCATTTTCTTTTTTCCTTTCTTCTGTTTTTCCAATAATTTTCTTTTTCTGGTGACATCTCCGCCGTATAACTTAGCTGTCACGTCTTTGCGCATAGCTGACAAACGCTCGCCGGCGATAATTTTTCCGCCCACAGCCGCCTGCAATTTTAAGACAAACATCTGTTTTGGCATATTTTCTTTTAATGTATCTACTATTTCTTTTCCGCGCCGGAAAGCATCATCTTCATATACAATTGTTGATAAGGCTTCAACCGGTTCTTCGGCAACTAATATATCCATCTTAATAACTTTAGCCTCCTGGTAAGAAAAAAATTCATAGTTTATCGAGGCATACCCGGAACTGCATCCTTTTATTTTATCGTAAAAGTCGGTTAAAATAGCGCTCATTGGAATTTCGTAATGCAAAATCGCCCGGCTTTCGTCAATATATTCGGTATTTTTATATACCCCGCGCCTATCCTGGGCCAGATTCATTACCGCTCCGACATAATCTTTCGGAGTAATAATATCCAGCTTTACCCAAGGCTCTTCTATTCTCTCTATAACTTCGCGTTTCGGAAATTGCTGCGGGGTGCGCATAATAAATTCTTCGCCATTTTTTTTAAAAACCTTATAGGCCACGCTTGGCAATGTTACTATTAAATTTAAATTATACTCTCGTTTTAATCTTTCCTGAAAAATTTCCAGATGTAAAATTCCCAAAAAACCGCATCTAAAGCCAAAACCCAAAGCATGCGAATGCTCGGCCTCAAACGCTAAGGCCGCGTCATTTAACTTAAGTTTTAAAATTGCTTCCCTTAATTCAGAATATTCATTGCCTTCTTTTGGAAAAATTCCGGCATAAACCATTGGCTTTACTTCATTGTAGCCTTTAAGCGGTTTTACGTCTTTATATTTTTTTTCTAAAGTAATTGTGTCTCCCACCCGGCATTCGGATACGTCTTTAAATCCGGTAATAATATAACCGATTTCGCCGGCTTTTAATTCGCCGGTCGGAAAATAATCAGGTTTAAATATGCCGACGCCAAGGGCTTCGCTGTCGGCGTTGGTTGCCAGTAATTTTATTTTATCCCCCTTCTTGACGCAACCGTCCATAATCCGGACATAAGCCACCACTCCTTTATATTCATCGTAATTTGAATCAAAAATTATCGCCCGTAAAACCGACTCTTCGCCTGATTTATCGGGCGCCGGAATTGATTCTATTGCCGCGTCCAAAACCGCCCCTACTCCCTGTCCGGTTTTACCTGATGTATAAATTATTTCCTCCTCGGAACATCCCAGTAATTCAACTATCTCTCTTTTAGCTTTTTCCTTATCGGCCGCCGGCAAATCAATTTTATTTATCACCGGGATTATCTTTAAATCTTCTTCCATTGCTAAATATAGGTTGGCCAAAGTTTGCGCCTGGATGCCTTGCGTGGCATCAACCAATAAAAGCGCGCCTTCTACTGCGGCCAGCGAACGGGAAACTTCATACGTAAAATCAACATGGCCAGGAGTATCAATTAAATTTAATTTATAATCTTTATATTGCATTGTCACGGGCTGTAATTTTATTGTAATTCCCCGTTCTCGCTCTAAATCCATGCGATCCAGTATCTGGTCCTTCATGTTGCGCATCTCTACGGTCTTGGTAATTTCCAGCATCCGATCGGCTAAAGTAGATTTGCCATGGTCTATATGGGCGATTATGCAAAAATTTCTAATTTTACTCATAAAATTAAAATAAAAACAAGAATATAAATAAAAAAAAATAAAATCAATCTAATTCTTATTTATTTTCTTGTTCTTATTTATCTTATTTTTATATATTTATACTACTAATTTTAAGCATTAAAGTCAAACTAAAAATAAGTTAAAAGTTATAAAGTAAAAAGTAAAAAGAATACTAATTTTATTTTTTGGTTATACGACCAATTACTAGGCCGTTAAAAACAGAAAAAATTACTATATATATAGACATAATAACCGTAAAAGCCAATCCGAAATAATATATCATCACCGGTATAAATGGAATTTTTACATTGCGGTTATAAAGAAAAACGGCTAGGAGGGAATCTTTCATGCCGGATTTTTTTAAATCTCCGAGCAAGGGATATAGGATATAAGGCGGGCCGGATATTAATATGCCGCTTATCATCGCGTACACCCAGCCTTTTATGCCAGATTCATGGCCAAGGTGCTTTTTTACTTTATCGCCCTTTAAATAATAATTTGTCGCGACCGATATAATAAACACTAATAATAATATCGGCAAAAGCTTAAAAAATAATATTATAGTATTTATAAATGCCTCCATTATTAAATACTTATTAAACACAAAAAGAATAGCGTATAAGCCAAGTACGGACAGCATAAATACCAACGGTTTGGAAATTTTTTTATTTTCTTTCTTCATGTTATCAAATTAAGAGTCAAAATTGTCAAAATTGCGATTATTATTCCGAATAAAAAATTTATTAAATTCCTATAAATAGCGAAACGCTTGCCTAAAAACGAAATTTCCAGGGGAAGCATGGCAACGCCGACTGTTGACCAAGTTAATATAAAAGCGCTTACAGCGAGCAAGCTTACGCCCTCCTTGAGCAATTCGCCGCTTATTATAAAACTGGTTATTGGTATGCCGAAAGAAATACTGCCGACTAGCGCGCCGATTAGGGGATCTAGGAAATAATTTCCGGTAAAAATAGTGGCATAATAATTTTTTAAAAACGGGCTTAAAAGATTAATAAGCAATAATATGCCAAACATAAGCGGCAACATCCGCTTATATGTTTTTAAAGTATTTATTAAAACTTGTTTCATAGTAGATTTCTAATTAATAATTAATTGAAACCCCTAGTTGAACCGTGCAGGCGGTTTTCCCGCACACGGCTCTCCAATAATATATTCACCAAATATCATACATATTATACACAAGGACTGGTTTTGGCAGGGGATATAATTTTAAGTACTCTGTAAATGTTTGCCAGTTAAAACTCTGCTTTTGGCTTCTTCTATTCATCCATTTGTATGTTAACCGCATTGTCTGATGATAATAATTCTGTATCTCCTCGCTATTACTGCTAACTCCGTAATAATTATAGTGTCCTCTTAATTTTGAGGCTAACACTTTCCAAATATCCTTTGCTTTATGTTTGTTTCTGATTTTCTTTAACCATTCATTCATCCGTTTTAAACTGTTACTTCTTCTTTTCTTGCTTGTTCTCACTTTCATTAGAAAATTTCCTTTTCTGGATGTGCCGGCGTAATGGGTAAAGCCCAGAAATTCAAAAGTATCTGTCTTGCTTTTGCCCCTGTTCTTGGCATTTTCTTTGGCATATCTGCCAAACTCAATTATCCTGGTTTTCTCGGCTGACACCTCCAGATTAAATTTCTTTAGTCTTGCCTTTATTTCTTTTAATATCTGTTCCGCTTCTACTTTTGTTTGCGCTCCGATTATGAAATCATCCGCGTATCTAACTATTTGAGTATATCCGCAGATTTTCTTCTTTAATTCGCGCTCAAACCATATATCCAGGACATAGTGCAGATATATATTTGCCAATATGGGCGACAATATACCGCCTTGTGGCGTACCCTTTTCTGTTTTGCGATATTTACCCTCTTGAATTACTCCTGCTTTCAGAAATTTTATAATTATACTTCTAAAATTGGGGTCGGCTATTCTCTGGTTTAAACATTCTATCATCCAGTGATGGTCTACATTATCAAAAAATCCTTTAATATCAACATCAATTATCCAATTTATCGG